>RZYT01000431.1 GCA_009930195.1 Spirochaetia bacterium
ATCATACTTCCCGCCTTTGACCTCCAACAAGCGTATAAGGTCAAGCAAGAGTTGCAGGAAGAAGTGAAGGCTATCAACCTCGAAGAACTTGAGGGAAAATCCCTCTCGATCAGCATCGGAGTTGCCGAGGGTAGGGATGACATTGACCTTGAGGAATTGGTAAGCTGTGCGGACAAGGCGCTCTACGAGCAGAAACGAACTCATTGAACCAAGGAATTGCCGTGAACTTACCATCCATACTCTTTCTCACCCATACCCACTTTCATCCCGACCAAGAGGAGATGCAGCAGCTTCTCGCCTCCTATCCCCAGATCAAGGTAACCACCCTGCGGGGCGCGACCTACACCAAGGAACAATTGGAACAAGCACACATCATCGTGGGCTTTCCCAAACCGGAGGATCTGATCCATGCCACAAGCCTGCGGTGGCTCCACACCCCCAGTGCAGGAGTCACGCAGTATGCCGACAAGGCACTCTATGCACGTGAAGATGTACTTCTGACCAACAGCGTGGGCACCTACGGAAAGCAGATAGCTGACCATGTCATCGGCATGATCATCGCCTTCAACCACAACTTTCTCACCTACCACAAGCAGATGGAGCAGAAACTGTGGAAGAACTACTTCCCCACCCATGACATCTGGGAGAGCACCCTCCTGATCGTTGGCCTTGGGGATATCGGGACCAACTTGGCAAAACGGGCCAAAGCCCATGGCATGCGGGTTGTGGCTGTCAAGCGTACTGCAACCGAGAAACCTGCCTTCGTCGACCATCTGGGGACCATCGACGAATTGGACACGCTGCTCGGCCAGGCGGACTACCTTGCCCTCTGCCCCGCCTACACCAAGGAAACCGAGCACCTGATCGATGCGAAGAGACTTTCCCTTCTCAAGAGCTCGGCCTACCTGATCAACGTGGGCAGGGGGGCCTTGGTGGATGAAGAGGCCCTCATCGAGGCATTGGAAACCAAGCAACTGGCAGGAGCGGGCCTCGATGTCACCCAGCTGGAGCCGCTTCCTCCCGAAAGCAAGCTCTGGAGTCTGGACAACGTGTTCATCACCCCCCATGCAAGCGGTCTCTCCCCCAGTGACCCGCATCAGGTGTTTTCCCTCTTCCTGACCAACCTGGAGAGGTATCTCAACGAAAAACAGATGCAGAATATCGTGGATTTCCAGAGAAACTATTAAGCAATTTTCAATCCCTATTAAAATACTTTTGTTTTGTATTTCTTCGAGAATCTGCACCTTATGTTGCTTTACTTGCCTACCTACCGATGGTAGGCTGTAGCTATGCAAGGGGGTGTGCACTGTGGCGGTTATCCTGGCCATCGATGATTCCTTGACTGATCTTACCATGATCGAGTACATACTCTCCTCACACCAGGTCTTGGTTGCCCGTGATGGACAGGAAGGGCTGAGCATGCTGAAAGAGCATCCTGAGACCGATCTCATCCTGCTTGACCTGCGGATGCCGGTGATGGATGGGTTTGCCTTCCTGGACAAGATGGGCCCTCTTGGCATAGAGATTCCCGTAATCATCCTGACCAACAGCGAAGAGGTGGACAAGGAGAT
>RZYT01000432.1 GCA_009930195.1 Spirochaetia bacterium
GACAAAAAAAACACTTGTGAACAGTTGTGTCAACTTGTAATGTATGCCTATACAAAACGTACACACCGTAAGGAGGCTCTCATGAAAAAAACAATTGCTCTGGGACTTATTCTGCTCGCACTCTGTGCACTTCCCGCTTTTAGTGGGGTAAATATGGGAACAGTAGCCGGCTACTATTCCATCAAATCATCGGAAACGAATCTCAAGATTCCTACGTTAGCCATCGATTCAGACACAAAAAGTGAAGAGATCAGCGCAGGTATGCTGGTGAAGGGAAGTTCGTACTTTGACCTGAACAGCACCCTCGGGGTCAACTACATGGTGCGCGTGGGGAAAGTTCTTGAGTTGACTGAGAATAACACTGCCCAGGATGTCGATGACTTGGACTTGACCTGGGATGTCGGCGTGGGTATCTCCTATCAGATGCCGGTTGCCTACCAGACCCTCTTTGAAGCTGGTGCAGGTATCCAATATGCGAATACGAAGCAAGAAATAGGGGCCCTAGAATTGGAATTTGACACCTTCAGCCTCTCAGCCTATGCGGAAGTGAACATTGCCATCCAGCCGGCCATGTACTTCACCGCTGGTGTCCACGGCCTCATGCCGGTCTATTCCAATGTCACTGCAACCGTGGCATCAACGAATCATGATGCGGAAGTTGACGGTGTTAGTCTCGCCCTCGCTCCCTATGTAGGCATCTCGTACGCCTATTGACAATAGAGGCTCAGGAGGGATGTCCTTCCTGAGCCATTAGTTTGTCCAAACGATGCTTACTTGAGCAAGTTCTCCACCGAAAGGTTATCGCTCTCGATGTCCTTGAAGTACTTGTAGGTATCGACCTTCAGCTCGCCGCAAGCAGCCTCGTCACAGACGATGAGCGCCTTGGGATGGAGCTGGAGAGCACTGCAGGTCCAACTCTGGCTTACGCCACCCTCTATCGTTGCCTGCAAAGCCCGTGCTTTTCCGTGGCCGTTGACCAGGACAATTACTTCCCTGCTGTCAGTCACCGTCTTCACGCCAACCGTCAAGGCCTGGGAAGGCACCTTGTTCAGATCATGATCGAAGAACCTGCTGTTCATCACCTTGGTATCATAGGTAAGGCTTTTGACCCTGGTTCTGCTGGAAAGGCTGGAGAAGGGTTCATTGAAGGCAATGTGACCATCAGAACCGATGCCACCGAGGAAAAGCTCGATGCCGCCATAGGCTGCAATGGCATCCTCATACTTGCTGCACTCAGACTGAAGATCTTCAGCCGTTCCGTCAAGGATGTGCACATTCTCTCTCTTGATGTCGATATGGTTGAAAAAGTTCTTCCACATGAAGGTGTAGTAGCTCTGCTCATGGTCACGCTCAAGCCCAACATACTCGTCCATGTTGAAGGTGACGACGTCGGCAAAGGACACGTATCCCTCACGGTTGAGACGAATCAATTCAGCATAGGTGCCCAAAGGGGAAGAACCGGTGGGAAGGCCCAGGACAAAGGGACGATTTGCATTCGGCGCAAACGCTCGAATCCGATTGGCAATATACCGTGCAGCCCAGAGGGATAGATTTTCGTAATCGTTTTG
>RZYT01000433.1 GCA_009930195.1 Spirochaetia bacterium
GCCGTCGTAGGTGAACTTCCAGACCCTGCCGTCGGCTGTCTTGAGCTCGTAGGTGTCGTAGTAGGAGCCGCTGTAGTTGAGCTCCCCGCCGAGCACCGTTCTTGCCGCCTTCGCCGCATCCTCGCGTGTGAGTCCCGTCATCTCGATCTCGATCCCGAACCGTGTTGCCTTGTCCATGCTCGCTACCTCTCTTTGGTGTGTTTTTCTTCGTACTGTAGTAATCACTCAAAGAGGGATAGATAGCAAGTGTATATATCAAAATAAGATACACAATTTTCAACGGCACCGATAACCATTTTTGATGGACTTTTTCCTTGCATTCCTGCATCGGTTGTTTCAGAATGCTTGAAGTGCCCGATGAAGGCTGTTTGCAGGCTATGGGAGTTACTTCCCCTGCCGAACTCACCTGATAATCCATCGGCTCATGCCAGGAGGTCGTTTTGGACAACAACAATGACACGCGCATTGTCATGCACCAGGCTCCGATTGCAAAATCCCTGCAATCGATCAATTTGAAGGATTTCCACGTGATGCTGGGAGGCGGCATCGTCAATCCTTTCGGTCCTACACTGACCGTTGCTGGTTTTGTAGGGGTGCGGGAATCAGATGAATTCTCAGTCGTGCAAATCATGCTGAATCCCTTTTCCCAATGGGTCAAGGAAGTGGGTACCGCATTTGTAGGCAAGCTTTGCACCCTCGAATCAGGATTCGAACCGCTGTTCGGTTTGGAGTGGGGCAGCTGTCCCTCCGTGCTGCTGTCACCCAAGGCGATCAAGCCGGATTACGCCGTCGAGGTGTATTCGCGTTTCCTTGCGACGATGGGGAACGGACAACATCTGCTTGAGGGTGTCAGGAATTTCCCCGGCGACCCTTTCAAGCGGATAGGGTCAGATATGGAATCCATGGGAAAGAAGGGCTTCAGCATCCAGGACGGCAAGCTGGACTTGGCCGATGCCAAGGAGCTGGCTTCCAAGTTGCTGGAACCGGAAGCGAACGAGCAGGAAATGAAGGCATTGATCGGAGCATGGGATGGTGCAATCCGATTCAAGAAACAAGGCTTGTTTTCCAGAAAGCCGATGAGCGTGAAAGAGTTCCTCGGCTTGCTTGCTGAGTTCAGCCTGACCTGCCGGCTGCCGCTCTAGCATCCGATCAAAGGAGCAAACCATCTTGGACAACACCGATTCCCTATTCACCCTGTACGCAGAACCGATTCCCAGGAAGCTGGGCGGCATCGACATGAAGGCATTCCAGCTTCTCATGGGCTGCGGATCGATAGACCCGGCCGATCCGTCGCTTACGGTGATAGGCTTGGTCGCAACCGGGAATCCATGCGAGGCTGAAATCCTCGTGCTGGAGCTCAGCCCGCGCACCCAACGGGTGATTGTAGCGGGTAAGGCCGCCCTGGGTGATCTCCCGAGCTTCGGAATGGACCTCCAGCCTCTGTTCAATCTGATGGGACCGGCCTGTCCCTCGCTGCTGCTTTCGCCTGAGATGCTGCCGCCGATGATTGTGGAAAAACTGTATCACCTGTATTTCCGTTCACGCAACGATGGCTGGCGGCTTTTGG
>RZYT01000434.1 GCA_009930195.1 Spirochaetia bacterium
ACCAGGGTGATCACCTCGTTTCCCATAGCTGGGATGATGCGCTTGATCACCTGGGGGGCAACCACATGGGTGAAGGTGTGGGTTTTGGTGAATCCCAGTACAAGCGATGCCTCGTACTGGCCTACTGGGATGGATTGCACCCCGCCACGGTAGATTTCGGCAAAGTAAGCTGCATAGTTGATGACAAAGCCTACGATGACCGCAGTGAATCGGTCATACGATGACCCGAAGATGTAATAGGGTGCAAAGTAGACGAAGAGCAATTGGAGGATCAGGGGGGTGCCCCGCATGATCATGATGTAGATGTTCACCAGATTGGACAGGATCGGATTCTTCGACATCCTGCCTTTTGCGACCAGCATGCCCAAAGGAAGGGAGAAGAGCAGGGTCAAGGCGAATATCTTCAGGCTGGTCACCGTACCGACCAGCATTTGCTGCAAGAGGTTTCCCATGGAGATCTCCTCTGTCTAGGATAAGATGGTATTTCTTAGCAAAAAGAAACGGGGAGCAATGCTCCCCGTCATCATAGCCGATTTCCTTACTTTCCGACAACGGTGATGTCAGAACCGAACCATTCGGTGGAAATCTTGGCAAGTGTGCCGTCTGCCTTCATGGCCAGAAGCTGGGCCCAGACTGCATCGGCAAGCTGCTGCTCGCCCTTGCGGAATCCGATGCCATAGTCTTCGGGAGCAAGCTCTTCGGACAGGATGCGGAAGGCTTTTCCGCTTCTCTGGATGTTGTCGGTTGCAACCGTTACGTCAACAACCAAGGCGTCAATGCCGCCGATCTCGAGGTCCATGAGGCCGGTCAGGTTTTCCTTGAATTCGATGAATGTCTTGATGGATGCCTTGAATTCAGGGCTGGCATCAATGGCGCTGGAAGCGGAGGACCCGGCCTGGTAGCCGACCTTCTTGCCACTGAGGGACGCAAGGGTGGTATAGGGGCTGTCGTCACGGACAACGACGACCTGTGCATTGTGGATGTAGGGGGGAGTGAAGGTCATCGCCTGCTTGCGCTCTTCGGTGATGGTGAAGCCGTTCCAGATGCAATCGATGTTGCCGGTGTTCAGCTCCTGCTCCTTGGCATTCCAGTCGATAGGCTGAAGCTTCAGTTCAACACCTATTCTCTTGGTGACTTCCTTTGCAAGGTCGACGTCAAAGCCTACGATTTCGTTCTTCTCATTGCGAAAGCCCAACGGGGGGAAGGTGTCGTCGAGACCCATGACAAAAACACCCTTGCTCATGATCTTCTCCAAGGAGTTGTCAACCCCAGAGGCTTGTTCCTTGGTTCCGGCGCTAAACAGGTTGGTGGCCACCATCAACAGGGCCAAAAGGACAACAGCAATTCGTTTCATTGTTCACTCTCCTCACTCAGACAGCCCGAAAAGGGCTTTTGGAAGAGTGTAGCGGGAAGTTGGAAAAATATCCAGACTTACTGCATAAATATTCAAAAGATGAATAGCTTTAGTGGCATTTGTCAGCGAACTGACATCCTTTGCATGCAGATCCCTTCTTGCTGGAGCACGATGCACAGCTCTCTTCCTTGCCCTGCTTGACCATGATGCTG
>RZYT01000106.1 GCA_009930195.1 Spirochaetia bacterium
TTTTCACATACTCACTCCCTGCTGCAATTGCCTTTGCAACCGCAGTGAAGGTAACCGATGAGCCACTGACCGCCTGGGCATCAGCATCGGAAAGCATGGTCTTCGAGGTGGGAATCGGTGTTTCTGCACCATTCCCCTTGAACTTATCCATGTATCCTTCCTGTTCAGCCTTCTTGCCGAGACCCGGGGTCTCGCTATGGGTCAACAGTTGTGCGAACAACATATCCCCGTCATTGGCATACGAGGCAACCAGGGTCATCTGCCCACCATAGCCGGAACTGGTCAGACCTACGATGTAGCCGGCAACGCTGTCTTTGTCCAGCAAGTCGATCGTATAGCTTACATGAGCCTGGCCGTCGACCTCAGTGCGGGTACCGATCGTCCAACCGTTGCTGACGGCCTCGAGAGCCTTCTTCTGGTTCATCTCATCCTGCATCCGGATGACCGGAGCCGTAATCGAATTGGTCATGGCAAGGGCAAATGCACAGACAGCACAGATGGAGAGCAAAATCAGTCCGTATTTGATGTTCTTGGTCATACCTTTGCCTCCTTCTGCTTCTTGCGCAGTTCTCTGGTATCGCCGAATTTGCGCGGTACGATATAACGGTCAATCGTCGGGGTGATGACGTTCATCAGCAAAATGGAGACGGAAACAGCCTCAGGCATACTGCCGAAGTAGCGGAAAAGGAATGTGAAGAATCCACAACCGATACCATAGATGATCTGGCCCTTGTGGCTGATGGGACTGGTCACATAGTCGGTTGCCATGAACAAGGCACCAAGCATGAGTCCGCCGCTGAACATCGAGGGAAAGAAACTACCGGTGAATGCCCCACGACCTGAGGGAAGACCACCGAACACCCAAGACAGCACCGCTACGCTCAACAGGTAGGTTGCAGGGATATGCCATGTGATGATCTTGCGGACCAACAGATACAGACCGCCGATCAAGAGAGCGAGTGCACTCACCTCTCCGATGCACCCGGCCACATTGCCGAGGAAGGAGTCGATGCTATAGGCAGAGAAACCGGTTGCCTGGCTGATGGACTGTGCAAAACCTGTGGCAGGATACCCAGCAGAAGAGAGCAAGCCATTGCTGTCCATTCCCAAGGTTCCCCCAGCGATTGCAGTCTTTGCAAACCCGAGAGGAGTTGCGCCACTGAGACCATCAGGCATGATCGAAGCAAGGGTTCGCGGAGTTGCATAGGTGCTCATCGGCGTGGTGAACGAGAAGAACACGAACACACGGCCGGCCAGGGCTGGGTTTGCCCAGTTTGCCCCAAGCCCACCGAAGGTCCACTTGGCGACAAAAATGGCAAATGCACTGGCGATGAACGGGATGAACAAAGGAACCGAAGGGCTCATGTTCATACCGACCAACAGGCCGGTCAGGAACGCAGAACCATCCCAAAGGGTGGACTCCTTCCCCATTCTTCCGAGCAAATACTCTACAAGCATGGCGCTGAGAATCGAGACTCCCAAAACCAAGAGTGAGCGCAGGCCGAATACATAGACGCCCCACAAGGAGGCAGGAGCGAGTGCAAGGGATACACTCCACATAATGGATGCGGTGTCCGCCTTCGCATGCAAGTGTGGCGAGGAGGAAACCGTCAAGGCAGGTTTATTCATTTCTTCTTTCTCCCCAGTTTCTTTCCGGTTTTCATGGTGTGGACAAGCGGCAGATGGGCTGGGCACACAAATGAGCAGCAACCGCACTCCTTGCAGTCCATAAGACTGGTCTGCATCGCCATCTCATACTCACCATGGGTGATGTAACGGTAAAGTTTTGCCGGCATCAGGCCGATCGGACAAGCCGCAACGCAGCGTCCGCAATTGAGGCATGCCGTCTGGCGTACTTTCTTCTGGGGTGCAAGGGCGAGCAAGCCGCTCGAACCCTTGGTGATCGGAGTCTCAACATCAAAGAAGGAAAATCCCATCATGGGTCCGCCACTTACCAATTTCTCCGGTTCGCTCTTGAACCCTCCGCAGAAGGCAAGCAAATCACTGACCTTGGTTCCTACCGGAGCAAGCACATTCTTGGGGTTTGCAATGCATTCGCCGGTGACACTGATCACCCGCTCGTACAGGCTCTTGCCCAGGACGATAGCCTCATAGATGGCATTGCACGTGCCGATATTCGCAACCACGGCGCAGACATCCAGGGGCAATTTGCCTGAAGGAATCTCACGATTGATGGTCGCCTTGAGCAGCTGCTTCTCATCACCTTGGGGATATTTCATTTTCAGGCCCATGACCTCAATGGGATATCCCTTCTGGGTGATCAGGGTTCTCAAATGCTCGATGGCATCGGGCTTGTTCAACTCAACACCAATGATGATGCGTTCTGCACCGATGATCTTTGCAGCAATCATCGCGCCTTCAATGGCTTGCTCACCTTTCTCCAGCATGACGCGGTAGTCTGCCGTCAGATAGGGTTCACACTCGACACCATTGACCACAAACGCTTCCACTTTCTTGTCTTTGGGAATGGAGAACTTCACGTGTGCAGGGAACGTTGCGCCCCCCATACCCACGATGCCCAGATCCTTGATCTTGGCAAGCAGGTCACTGCTGGAAGTCGTTTTCCAATCCTCAGTGTTGCCACTGAGCTCTGGCTGGATCTCATCGGGAATGATGACAAACGCATCACACACCACGCTGTTTGCAAGGGTTACTTTCCTGATTTCCTTGATCGTACCACTGACCGGGGAGTGGACGTCAGCACTGATGAAACCGGCGGCCTCCCCAATTTTTTCTCCGCGAACTACGGTATCTCCCTTGGCTTTGATTGCCTTTGCAGGCGCTCCAAGGTGCTGTGACAGAGCGACGAGCAACTCCCCGGGCATGGGTAATCGCTCAATCGACTGGGAACGGCTGAATACCTTATTGTCATCAGGATGCACTCCACCCTTCCTGAACGTAGGTACTTTCTGCATGCATAACGCTCCTTATGTAGATGATTGTCAGAACAGACTGAAAATTATGATAATGCAGTATTATTGTACAAGAAATTCTGTATAATGAAAACCATGAATCGAGTATTTAAGTATGCTTTCTGGAAACTGAAAGGGACGAAAGTGTATGCACTTGTCGGAAAAAGCGGAACCGGCAAAAGCTTTCGCTCCAAGCTGGTAGCCCAGAAATATCGTATAGATCTGATTATTGATGACGGGCTTCTGATACGTGGGGACCGCATTCTTTCCGGTAAATCCGCCAAGCGGGAAGAGAATGTGCTCTCAGCTGTCCGCACTGCAGTCTTCGATGATCCGGATCACCAGAAACAGGTGCGTGAAACGCTGGAAAAGGAGAAATACCACAAGGTTCTCATCATCGGCACCAGTGAGAAGATGGTCTACAAAATCGCTTCACGACTCAATCTTCCCCAACCGGAAAAACTCTTTCGCATCGAGGATATCGCCACCAAGGAACAGATTGAGACCGCGATGCGCATCCGCTACTCAGAAGGCAAGCATGTCATTCCCGTACCCTCGATAGAAATTACCCGCAACTACCCCCAGATCGTCTATGACTCCATGCGGGTATTCCAGAAAAACAAGAGAAAGGTCCCCTTCAAGCGAAAAAATGTGAGCTTCGAGAAGACGATTGTACGTCCGGAGTTTTCCAAATACGGGAAAGTCACCGTCAGTGAGGCTGCTCTCACCCAGATGGTTGCCCACTGTCTTGATGAGTTTGACTCCCAGATAAAAGTAAAGCGCGTGCAGGTGCAGATCAAAGCCGAAGGCTATGCGCTGACGGTAAAACTCAGGGTACCGATGCAACACCAGATCTCCACCACCTTGGGAGAACTGCAGGAGTACATTGCAGACAGCCTTGAGAAATATGGGGGGATATTCGTCTCCTCGGTCAACATAGAAATAGAGGAGTGGGGCTAAAGGTCATGTGCCTCGGCGCTGCTCTTCGGATTTGCAGATTCCGCAATAGGGATCTGATTACCTGTGCCTGGGGTCTTCTTCGGCCCTCTGCGTCGGTTTCTCCGTTTCTTCGTAACTGAGGAAACCTCGGCATTGGCCGTTTCCGGCCTCCCCTTGCGCATCATCTGACCGCCTTTGCGATTGGGTATCCGATTGGTAGGACGCTGGTTGCGCACACAGTTGCGTGGGGTCTTGAATCCACGTTCGGTGAGCAGCCTTTCGCTGGCAAGCTCCACGTCATAGTTGGAGGGAGTCATGGGGCTGATCAGAACCTTGATCTGCCTGAAGGTCTCCTTGAACCGCTGGTCGATGGTAAGCTGGTCGTCCGCAAAGACCACCAGGGGATCCACCAATGCCTTGATCATATCGGCCAGCACCACCTCGGGACCCTTGCCCTGCTTTGCCAGCTGCACCCGTTCATCCAAGCCCTTCAAGCTCTTCTGTACCTGGGGAAAGGTGCTGTAGATGGAGAATGCCGGAAGCATGAACACCAGAAGCTTGTACTTTTTCAGTTCATTGATGATCTTGCAGCTATGACCGCTTGCCAGAATCTTGTTCACTTCTTCGGTAAGCCTGCTGGTGGAAACCCTGCTCAGCTCATTGGAGTATTTGCGGATTGCCATCTTCACATTCCAGCGAAGGGAAAACCCTGTGGAAACCGAGTATTTGACCGCCCTTACCATCCGCACGGGATCTTCCTGGAAGGACTCATCAAGATCGATGATGGAACTTATTTTCTTTTTCCTGAAATCCTCCATTGCATGATTGAAGTCAAGCAACTGGCCGGTGGAGGGATCATAATAAAAACTGTTGATGGAAAAATCACGCCGTTTTGCATCCTGGTCAATGCTGCCGAACACGTTGTTGTTGCCGTCCTCAGACTCTTCGCCGCTGCGGAACGTGGATACTTCCAGCACTTTGTCCTTGAATACCAGATGAACCAACTTGAATCGTTTGCCGATGATCCGGGCATTCCAGAAAAGACGCTGGATCTGTCTGGGGGAAGCGCTGGTGGCGATATCAAAATCCTTGGGGATGTTTCCCAGCATCATATCCCGTACCGCGCCACCTACCAGATACGCTTCCGAGCCTGAGCTCTGCAGCTTCTTGATTGCCCAAAGGGCATCACGGTCAAGGAGGTTGGCTTGTATCTTATGTTCAGATTGGGTGTAGATATTTGCTACAGGCAGGGTTTTCCCATTTTCGTCTTGTTTGTATCGTATCAGCATATCGCTCTCAATGGTAATTTGGATGGTGTAAAAAGAACCGCATATTGCAGTGGATAAGCGATTCGTTATACACTTTGTACACCATCCACTGCAAAAACACAACAGGAGTATGAATCAATGAGTGACGAAACCAAGGCCAGAAGCATAATCGAACCGAAAGTATTGAAAGGGTTCCGGGACTTCTTGCCTGCGATGGAAATTCCAAAAAAAGCCATCACCAACAAGCTTTCCGAGCATTTCTCATCCTATGGTTTTGTTCCCATCGACACCCCTGTCCTTGAGTATACCGAAGTTTTGTTGGGCAAAGGCGGTGGGGAAACCGACAAGCAGATTTTTCATTTCAAGGACAACGGGGAGCGTGAGGTTGCACTGCGCTTCGACCTGACCGTTCCGTTCGCCCGTTTTCTCGCCCAGCACCAGAGCGAGCTCGCCCTCCCCTTCAAGCGCTATCACATCGACAAGGTCTGGCGCGGAGAGAACCCCCAGAAAGGACGCTTCAGGGAGTTCACCCAGTGTGACTTTGACATTGTCGGGGTCGACAACGCCGAGGCGGATTTCGAGATCCTCTCCATGATGGACAGCTCCTTCAAGGTGATGGGTGTACAGGACTACCAGTTCTGCCTCGCCCACCGTGGACTCTTCAATGCCTTCCTTGCTCATCTGGGCGTACTGCAGCAGAGCGTGGAAATCCTGCGTTGCGTTGACAAGCTGAGAAAAATCGGGGAAGAGGCCGTCCTCTCCACCCTGTCCCAGCTTACCGGCAGTGAAGAGAAGGCACACTCGATCCTTGCTTACATCACGAAAAGTGATCCGGCGGAACCCTTCCTCTCCACCCTCTCCAGGCTCAGTACGCTCGCCGGAGGGGAGCAAGAGCATACGCAACGGATGAAAACCATCTACGCGTATCTCCAGAATGCCGGCATTGCAGAACACTTCACCCTCGACCCCTCGATCACCCGAGGACTGGACTACTACACAGGCATCGTGTATGAAACCTTCCTCACCTCCCTGCCCTCCTTCGGCTCGGTCTGCAGCGGTGGCCGATACAATGACCTGGCCTCCCTGTACACCAAGGAGAAATTGCCCGGTGTAGGATCGTCCATCGGGCTGGATCGCTTGCTTGCGGCTCTTGAAGAGCTCAAGAGCCCCATCCTGGGAACGGCAAGGTCTTCGGATGTCGTCATCCTGAACACAGACGAGAAGCTTTTCCCCGAATTTGACCGTATCGCACGAGCTTTGCGCAGCGAGGGGCTGAACGTCGAGGTCTATCTCGCACAGAAGAAACTTGCCGCCCAGTACAAGTGGGCTGAGACCAATGGAATACCGTTTGCCATTCTTTGTTCGGCTGAGGATATTGCTGGTCACACCCTTACGCTGAAAAACCTCAAAAGTCGCGAAACCATTACCTCGCTGACAACCAATGAGGCAGCGTTGCACATCAAAAAGGAATTATTTTGAAAGACATGAAACATTTGCCGGTTTATCTACACCGGCAGGAAATCCTCGATGGCCTTGCCCAAAACCAGGTCATCATCGTAGAAAGTCCGACCGGAAGCGGGAAAACCACCCAGATTCCGCTCATTCTCCATGAGGCAGGGTACGCTGACGCCCTGCAGGTCGGCATTACCCAACCAAGGCGCATCGCAACCCTCAGTGTCAGCGAGTTCATCAAGAAGCAGGTGGGAAAGGACGACGATTTTGTCGGCTACAAGATGCGCTTTGAGGACACCACCGGCCCAAACACCCGCATCAAGGTCATGACCGACGGAATCCTGCTGATGGAACTCAAGGCCGATCCCCTGCTCAAGAACTACTCGGTAATCCTTGTGGACGAGGCACATGAGCGCTCGCTGAACATCGATTTCATTCTGGGCCTTCTCAAAAGCGTCATGCACGAACGACCGGATTTCAAGGTCATCATCTCCAGCGCAACCATCAATACCAAGATCTTCAGCGAGTTCTTTGACAATGCCCCGATCGTAAGCATCGATGCACGCATCTACCCTGTTGATGTGCGATATCGCCCCTTGGAACGGGAATCGTTGGACTTCCAGGTGGAAGAGATCACCAAGATCGTGATGACCGAAGCAAAGAAACACTCCGGCGACATCCTGGTGTTCATGAGCGGGGAGTTTGACATCACCACCACGGTGAATGCTCTCTACATGGCAGATCCTGATAAGCTTTTGGAAATCTATCCGCTGTTCGGACGGTTGAGCAAGGAAGAGCAGGAATCCGTCTTCAATGAAACCTCACCGGGAAAGACAAAAGTGGTGGTTGCCACCAATATTGCCGAAACCTCGGTCACCATTGATGGCATCACCACCGTCATCGACTGCGGGATTGCCAAGATAAACTTCTACAACCAGAAGGATTTCACCACCTCTTTGGTACCGCTTCCCACCAGCCGATCCAGCAGTGAGCAGCGCAAAGGCCGTGCAGGACGCACCGGTCCCGG
>RZYT01000435.1 GCA_009930195.1 Spirochaetia bacterium
ACTAGCCCGAATATGAAAAATCTCATTCTTCCCTCAAATGATTATTTCCCGTATGGGCTTATCTGTGTTTTAATGGAGTAACAGCAGGAAGAAAATCCTAAAAGGAAAAAGAAGAGGAAGCCGTTTGTTTGACCGCATTAAGCTTCCTCTTCACAATAACACATGAAAACAGTACCACCGCTCCGGCTTAAGTTCAAGAGAATCTCCATCCATCCTTAAGAAAAGGCAATGGCAAGATGCTGTGCAGCACATGCCTCGCCGCGCTCGAGCCTTCATTCACGCGCAAGAGGACCATGAGATACACAGCAGAAGATGGCCCGACGGCAGAAACGATAACGGTTGCCGTTGGCCATTGCCTTGAAGATGGCCTCTACTCGACAATATTCCCTGACGACATTGTAAAGGACAAACAGTATTGCATCTCTGACATACGCTCCGTCCTGGAGAACAAGGCGGACTTCTCGCTGGCGAGCCCGCGGACAAGAGCCTACTGGAAGTCCTGGTACAGGGGTGTATGGGATACTGTGATCAAGAATATCCAGCTATACATTTGCGGCATCCTTTCAAAAAACGACATCTCAGTCGCCCTATATACCTTTCTTAAGGATTGTGGCGATGACTGGCTCAGATATGTGCTCGACATGTTTTCCACTGACTTCAACAACCTTTGCATGTTCTTAAACATCACCGGCGCTACCATCGGTTTTAGGAGCGAGAATCTGCCCAGACTTCATGTAGATGAGGGGGTAGAAGCTCTCTACAAGGGGCGAAAGCCACCTTGAGGAGGTTGCAGGCGATGGAACTTACAGCACTAAGGCCCAATGAACAGATGAAATACAGCACAGCCAAGGAGGTCATTGACCTTGGGTGCACCGATACGGCCATCAGAAGAGGCAGGACGAAGCTCGGATGCACCAGAAAAACGCTTCTGAAATACATACGATGGTATGAAAGCGAAGATGTTTCGTTGTTCAGCCATCACAACAAGGAGCGCAAACCAGCAACGACGAAATCTGAGGAGACGAGGAAGCTGGTCCTGCAGCTGTACAAGGACAAGTACAGCAATGCAAGTTTCACCCATTTTGCAGAGATCCTCAAAGAGGATTACAATATGTCCATATCCGACGGTACGCTGCATTCAATCCTGAAGGAGGCGCTGTTCGTCTCTCCCTGCTCAAAGAGGGCAACCAAGAGGATGATAGAGAAGAAGGTAAGGCTGATTGCGAGGAAGGAGAACCTCAGCAAGACTGAGAGCGAGCAGGTCAATGCTGCATTCTGCATGCTTGATGCTGCCGAGGCACATCCCAGGAGGCCCAGGAGCAAGTATTTCGGTGAGATGATCCAGATGGATGCCAGTGAGCTTCTCTGGGTTACCGGCGCCGAGAAATGGCATCTTCACATTGCTGTTGACGATGCTACCAGCGAGGTTGTGGGGGCATGGTTCGATACACAGGAAACCTTGAACGGCTATTACAACGTGCTGTACATGATTCTCAAGATTCATGGCATCCCCTCGCTGTTCAGGACAGACCGGCGGACCGTATTCGAATACAGCCTATTG
>RZYT01000107.1 GCA_009930195.1 Spirochaetia bacterium
GCATCCGAGGTCACCCTGCTCACCCCCTGTGACTACTCAAAAGCCATCTGCATCGGGTTGAACTACCGTGACCATGCCCAGGAGTTCCAGCTTCCCATCCCCACCGAGCCTGTGGTGTTTCTCAAGCCCTCCACTGCAGCCCTTGCTCCGCTGGGAGTGATCGAATACCCTGCCATGTGCAAGCGGCTTGACTATGAGGCTGAGCTTGCCATTGTCATCGGCAAGAAGGCACGCAACCTATCCGTCGAGGAAGTCGGTTCCTACATCCTTGGGTACACCTGTGCAAACGACATCACCGCCAGGGACCTGCAGCCAAAGACCGGCCAGTGGACGGTGGCCAAGAGCTTTGACACCTTCTGCCCCTTCGGTCCCTACATCTCGGACGAAGTCGATCCTTCCAATCTGACCATCGAGAGCAGGGTGAACGGGAAGACCATGCAGAAATCCAACACGAAGAACCTCATCTTCGCCGTCCCCTTCCTGGTAAGCTATCTCTCCCAGATCATGACACTGTTGCCCGGGGACATCATCCTCACCGGAACTCCGGGAGGTATCAGCGGGATGCACCACGGTGATACGGTGGAGATCCGCATCGAAGGCTTGGGTGTGTTGAAGAATACCATCGGCTGAAACAAGGGGCTTGGGAAAATCCCAAGCCCCACATAATACGTTTTCTTTCGCTCATTTCACGCGAATTGTTCCTGCCCGATCGGAGGACTGGAAAGCTATCACAGCACCCATCTCCGTCTCCATGGCACTGCCAGCCGATGTGGTTTCGATGCCCTTCACGTTGCGAAGGCATACCGACCATCTTCCAAGTTCCCCGGATACCGCAACCGTGTACTCTTTCCTTGCATGGGTGACGGTGATCTGCGCCTGTACCGATCCGTCGTGGCGATGAATCGTACACGAGGCCTCTTTGCCCTCCTCAAGGGCGAACAGATGGAAACTGACTTGGTCGGAGAAATCGTAGTCGGTGCTCTCCATCTCCCGTCCTATGGCTATGAGGCTGCCTTCGCGCACATAGAGCGGAAGACTGAAGTAGTCATAGGAGCGCTCATAGTAGCGATGTCCCACAAGTTCCTCATTCTCCAAAAGGTGCGTCCATCTGCCTTCGGGCAGGTAGAACTGGGTTCTTCCTTCCTCACTGAAGATCGGGGCAACCAGCAGAGAGTCGCCGAGCAGATACTGGCGATCGAGATGAGCACAAACAGGGTCGTGTGGATACTCAAGCACCATGGCCCGCATCATGGGCAATCCTTGGGTATGTGTCTTGCATGCCTGGGCGTAGAGGTAGGGCATGAGGGAACACTTCAGCCTGACAAAGTGCCTGAGTACATCACTGGCCTCTTCATCATAGTTCCAAGGAACACGATAGGATTCGTTGCCATGGAGCCTGCTGTGGCTTGAGAGCAGTCCAAAGGCAACCCAACGCTTGAAGAGGTCTGCCGTTGCAGTCTTCTCAAAGCCTCCGATATCGTGGCTCCAATACCCAAACCCTGACAGGCTGAGGGACAAGCCACCCCTGATGCTCTCTGCCATCGACTCATAGGTGGCTGAGCAATCCCCGCCCCAGTGCACAGGAAACTTTTGTCCACCTACGGTTGCTGAACGTGCAAAGACCAAGGCATCCCCTTTCCCACGCTCCTTCTCCAGGAGCTCGAAAACCGTCTGGTTGTAGAGGTAGGTGTAGTAGTTGTGCATCTTGTCCGGGTCGCTGTGGTCGTGGTAGACCACGTTGGTGGGAATGCGCTCACCGAAATCGGTCTTGAAGGTATCAACTCCCATATCCAGCAGGAGCTTGAGCTTTCCCTGGTACCAGGCAACCGCCTCAGGATTGGTGAAGTCGACCAAGCCCATGCCGGCCTGCCAGCGGTCCCACTGCCAGACGCCCCCGTCTGCCAGCTTGACCAGATAGCCGTTCTCCATCCCCTCGTCGAACATGACTGACTTCTGGGCAATATAGGGGTTGATCCAGACACAGACCTTGAGGCCCTTGTCATGCAAGCGCCTCAGCATCGCTTCAGGCTGGGGGAACATGTTCCTGTCCCACAGGAAGTCACACCACTGGAACTCCTGCATCCAGAAGCAGTCGAAGTGGAAGACCTGCAAGGGAATCTTACGCTCAGCCATTCCATCGATGAAGCTGTTCACCGTCTGTTCATCATAGTTGGTGACAAACGAGGTGGTAAGCCACAGACCGAACGACCATGGCGGCACCAAGGCAGGGCGTCCGCTGAGCAGGGTGTAGGAGGAGAGCACATCCTTGAGGGTATCCCCTGCGATGAGATAGTAGTCGAGACACTGGCCGGGAACAGAGAACTGGACTGAGGTGACCACCTCGGAGCAGAGCTCGAAGGAGACCTTTCCAGGGTTGTTCACCAACACCCCGTACCCTTTCGAGGAGAGGTAGAAGGGGATGTTCTTGTAGGCCTGTTCGCTGCTTGTCCCCCCATCCTCGTTCCAGATATCCACCACTTGCCCGTTCTTCACAAATGGGGTGAATCGCTCGCCAAGACCGTACAGGGTCTCTCCCACCGAAAGATTGAGATACTCAAACTGATAGGCACCAGTCTCATCAACCACCGCATGACCACCCAGAAGGCCGGGGGAAACGGTAAGAAGCTTCTCCTGGTAACGGAAGGTGAGGTCCATCGGGCCACTCGTTCCCACTTCCACCGAAAGATTCCCGCTTCGAGCGGTGTATGAGGCATCGAGCTGCTCTATGGCCAAGGCACCCTTCGTATCGGGGACAAGGTCGAAATGAGGACCCTTGTTGTGTGCTCCCTTGAAGTGATAGGACCTGATATGCAGCACATCTGGCAGCGGACTGGTAACCTCAGTGGTAAGCAGTGCCGTATTGAGCGTCGACCCCCGATGCTCAATCTTCTTGACCGCTGCAAAGGCAGAGAGTTTTCCCGCTTCGCTTCGGACATCAACGGTGGCAACCTTGTTCAGGGTGCGGACGTTCTTTCGGATATTCCAATACCCATCTCTGAATTTCATGATGTGCTCCCTTATGTTTTCACAGCTCCTGCGACCATTCCCTTGATGATGTAGCGTTGCAGACTCAAGTAGAAGATAACCGCAGGGAGGATGGTCAACAGGACGCCGGCCATGGCGAAGTTCCAATCGACCTTGTAGAGACCGAAAAAGTTGTAGGCTGCAAGCTGGAGTGTCAGTGATTTCTTCGACCCACTGAGTACCAAGAGCGGCAGGAGAAAGTCATTCCACATCCACATCGTGTTGATGACGATGACCGAGACGGTCACCGGCTGCAGCAAGGGGAAGATGATCTGAAAGAAGGCTCGAAGCGGGCCTGCCCCATCGATGAGCGCGCAGTCATCCAGCTCTTGGGGAACCGACTTCACCGCTCCATGGTACATGAAGAGAGCCAGAGAGGCTCCCAATCCCCAATAGAGGACACCAAGACCCAAGGGAGAACCGATGAGGTGCAACTCCTTGGCTACCTTCACCAAGCTGATCATGAAGGAGTGGAACGGTATCATCATGGGTGCAATGAGGACCATGAACATGACAAAGCTGTAGCGGGTTTTTGTCCGGGAGAGCTTGTAGCCGGCCATGGAGCTTACCAGTACCACCCCACTCACCCCCACTGCTGTTGCCAACAAGGTGTTGAGGAAGTACTGGGGGTAGTTCATGATGCGGAACGCGTTGGAAAAGTTTTCGAACACAAGACTTTTTGGCAATGCAAGCACATTGCTTGTGATCTCACTGAAGGTCTTGAACGAGTTGATCACCACCAAGAACAGCGGATAGAGGTAGAAGAGCGCCACCACGGAGAGGATGAGCGTGGTGAAGGTGGAAGCGGGAGTGTACTTTTTCATACTTCCACCTCCCGGCTCTTGAACAGGCGTACCTGGAAGATTGAGAGGATGAGGATCATCAGGAAGAGTACGACCGACTTGGCCGTCCCGTAGCCGAAGCGGTTGATCACAAAGGCGGTACGGTAGATATCCAGGGCTATGGTGGTTGTGGAGTTCCCCGGCCCCCCGTTGGTAAGACTGAAGATGACATCGAAGGCCTTCAAGCCGTTGGAGAGTGAGTGGAATACACTTACCGTGATCGCGCTCATGATGAGCGGAAGGGTGATGCGGAAGAAGCGTACCACTCTTCCCGCACCATCAATCATGGAAGCTTCTATGAGGTCTCTGGGAACCGTCTGCAGCCCTGCTATGTAGATGACCAGGTAGAAACCCAGAGAGTGCCAGACCGAAACCATGAGGACGCTGAAGTAGACCAGGTTCACATCACCCAGCCAACTGAACATAAAGAAGTCCATGCCGGTTGTCTGGAAGAAGGACTCAAAGCCGGCGGAGAAGATGAAGCGCCAGATGTAACCGATGATGATCAGGCTGACGATATTCGGCACATAGAAGGCGGCGCGCAATGCATTCTTGCCTCGGATATCACTGTCCAGCAGGACTGCCAGCAGCAGTGCGCACAGGTTGACGACTAGTACGCTGCCCAAGGTCAGACGAAGGGTGAAGCCGAAGGCTTTCCACATATCAAGGTCATCAAGGAAGAGTTCCTTGTAGTTTTCAAGGCCGATGAAGGTCTGCGCCCGATCCAAGCCATTCCACTTGGTGAAGGAGGAAAATACGCTCATGAGAAAAGGTATTTCCACAGAGATGAGGATGGCCGCGAGTGCAGGAAGGGTGAACAGCGCAAAGGTCAGGGCCCTGTCCCATTGTTTTCGTTTCAGTGGTGTCATGCTTTCCATCCAGTGGCCGGAAGAGAGACTTCCGGCCACAATCGAAGGTGAGAATCAGTTACTGGGCAGCCTTTGCAATCTTTGCATAGGCGGAGTCAAGAGCATCGAGCGTCTGTGCCCTGTTGGTGATACCGGCGCAATAGCCCTGGAGGATTGCTCCCAACTGCTGCTCGGTTCCGGTGGGGAACATTTGGTAGAACCAGGGATACCCTGGGGTGCCGGAAGCCAGAAGTGCAGAGGTTTCCTTTGCAATCTGGGAGTCGGGAGCTGCTGCACCGATGATCGGGGAGAGCTGCTTGACCTTGCCGGGGATCCAGTTTCTGCCATACTCGCTGGTGGTCAGCCATCTCAGCCAATCAAGGGCTGCATCGAGGTTCTTGCCGTCCTTGGCGATACGGATGGTCTGGTTGGAGTCGAACATGATGCCGGCGGTTGCTGCATTGTTGCCGATCGGACCTACGAGGAAGCCAATCTCAACTTCAGGGTTGGTCTTGCGGATGGAGTCCTCTGCCCAGTTGCCCTGATGGATCATGGCAACCTTGCCGGTTGCGAGCGAGGAGGTCTGGTCATTGAAGTCAGATTCATTGGGCTTCGGTCCGCCGTACTTTTTGATCAGGTCGAGCAGATCGAATACCTGGCTCATCTGGGGAATATCCTTGAACTTCAGCTCGCCTGCATTGAGCTTGGCGACAAAGTTCTCATACCCACCGTAGTTCTCTGCAGGAACGTTCGCAATGGCCTGCCAGGCAGTCTGCGGCAGTACCCAGAATTCCTTGAAACCGGTGGCGAAGGGCTGTACCCCATTGGCCTGCAATTTCTTGGAAACGGCCTCAAAGTCAGCAAGGGTCTTGGGAAGGGTGGTTATTCCGTTGTCGGCAAACACCTTCTTGTTATAGATGAAGGAGTGGGACTGTACGAGGAACGGATAGCCAAGGACCTTGCCATCAACAATTACACCCTGGAGGGCGGAGGGCTCAATCTTCTTGATGAAGTCCTCATTGGTCAGGTCATAGACATAATCCTTGTAGGTGGAGTTGTCTGCATATGCGCTGCTCATGAAGATGTCAGGGACATCGCCGGAGTTCAGGCGGCTGGTGAGCACCGAGCGGTAGTCGGTCTGCAGGACGGTGATGTCAAGGGTGACCCCAGTCTCTGCCTTATAGGCTGCTACCATATCATTGTACTGCTCAGCGAGCTCGGGGCTGTAGAACAACACGTTCAAGGTAACAGGACCGGCTGCCTGTTCCTGCTGTCCAGCTGCAAAGAGCGGACTGAAGGCCAACAGGACGGCCATTACTACGAACAGCATCTTTTTCATAACGTTTCTCCTTTTTTTGTACCAAGATTCAAAATACTCTGGTATGTTATACGTATAACACACGAATATATGGTTGTCAACGAAATCATTGTTGTGAGAAGATATTCGGAATTGCAGGAGTTTGCAGGAAAACTATGGGATTGACACAGAAGGAAATAGCCAAACAACTCGGAGTCTCATTCATGAGTGTGAGTCGTGCGCTCAATGGCACCGGCTATGTGTCCGAATCCCTGAGGATGCGCATCCTCACCTATGCCAAGGAGAACGGGTATGAGCCCCACAGGGCGAGCCAAGTACTGGTTCGCAATACCACCCATCGCCTGGCTCTCTTCTCATCCTCCCTTCCCCACTACTTCTGGGATGAGATCGAGAAAGGGGTGCAGGTAGCGGCGCAGCAGCTCAAAGCCTTCAACTACGAAACAACCTACCATCGCATCCCCGAGCAGGATACCCAAGCCTACCTCTCCGTACTCGAAGAAGAGTTGGAAAAGGGCTTGGATGCCATCGGGCTTGTCTATCAGCGAAAGTATGATATGCAGGCCATCCTTGCATGCATCGAGAAAGCAAACATCCCCTATGTGACCTTCAATGTGGACAGCCAGACAAGCAACCGCAGGACTTTCATTGGTTGCGATTACCGCAGTGGAGGCCGCTTGGCTGCGGATTTCATCGCCCGCACCCTCCAGTTGTCTGCAAAGAAGGAGGTCTTGGTGCTGTTGTGTGATGAGGAAGGGCAACTGCAGGGACGCGGACCGGATATCAACAAGCTGCGGCTCGACGGGTTTCTCTCCTTCATGAAAGAGAATTTTCCAACCGTCACCATTCATACTGAATATTTCAGCACCAAACTCCAGGTGGGGTATCAGGACAACCAGATCCTGGAACTCATCAAGCAGTATCAGGACCAGGTACAGGCCATCTACATGATCTCAGCCTTCAACACCGACTTTCTCCACGCCTTGGAGTGCCTTCCCAACCACGATTTCGTCACCATCCTCCACGATCTTGACAACTCGGCGATCAGGCACCTGAAGACACGCCTGCTCTCCGCAGTCATCGACCAGAGCCCCACCTTGCAGGGATACTATACCGTCATGGCGCTGGAGCGGATTGTTGAATCAAAGGGAAAGAACGCCATAGCTGACCTCAAGCTGGAACACAATCTGGTACTCAGCGAAAACCGCCACCTCATCGAGGGCCTCATTGCAGCCAAGCTGATGCAGTGACCCTACGTGCTCAAAACAGATAGCTGATCTTCACATCCTTCCCATCAAAGTAGGTCAGGTCCCCCTCAGGATAGTGCCAGGTTGCCTTCAGCGTAGAGGGAACCGAGAGCCCTTCCACTCTGCGGTAGTCGGAACACGCTGCCGTCCAGCGTACCTGCTGCAGCGAGCCGTCAAACCCTGCCGCCATGCGATCATCAGTAGTGAAGCTCAGCATCTCTCCCGTCTCGGCGAAAGTGAACACCCCGCTTCCTTCCATGCCAAATGCACGGATGGTTGCCTTGACCTCCAGTGCAGACAGCTCCTCCCACTCAATGAGCGGACTCAAGGCGACC
>RZYT01000436.1 GCA_009930195.1 Spirochaetia bacterium
AGCCCCAGCGTCACATCACTTACCGTGGAAAGATCCTCATCGTAGGCGAATGAGAGGGAGAAGAGGTTTGGTGTTGCGAGCATCAGCAGGATGGTGAGCAGGATGAGAGAACGCTTCTTGGGCATGGATACCTCCGGTCAAGAAACAGTCTACCTGCTCAGTTACTCCTGCTCAAGAGCAAGATGTATCTCATAGGAGGAGAATCCCCGTTTGCCCATGAGAAGACGGGCTTTTTCCGTTCCGCCCTTCGCAAGGGCAAGCTGATAGGCTTTCCGGGCATACTCGGCGGCCAGTTCCTCGCAAAAGAGCTCGTCCAAGGCACGCTGGGCATCCTGGCGGTTCACCCCTTTGGAGGCAAGTCGCTGGGAAAGCAGTGCCCTCCCCTCCGGATTCTTGCGCTGCCGATGCTCTATGGCCAAGAGTGCATAACGATATTCGCTGAGCAAATCTTCCTCTGCCAGCTTCTCAAGAACGGGTGTGATGATGGTGCGGTCAAACCCCTTGATCTGGAGTTTCTGGGTAAGCTCCAAGGCGGTATGCTCCCTGCGAGCCAGATAGGCAAGGGCCTGGGAACGGCAGTTGCGCTGCAGCTGGGCAGTTCGGAGCCTTTGGAACTCCTCCTCACTCAACTCCTGGCCAAGGGAAAGCCTCAGGGTTCGAAACACATCAGCTGTGATGGAAAAAGAGGAACCCTCCAGGACAAGGGCTTGGTAGCCTTCGCCGGAGGGATCCTTTTCGATGCGTGCAAATGCCACTTAGCGCTTGGAGAACTGGAACTTGCGGCGAGCACCAGGCTGACCGTACTTCTTGCGTTCGACCATGCGGCTGTCGCGGGTCATGAAACCAGCGGTGTGCAGTGCCGGGCGGTAAGCCTCGTCGTGTGCACAGAGGGCACGTGCAATACCATGACGGCAAGCACCAGCCTGACCGGAGGGACCACCACCAACCACGTTGATGAGGATGTCGAACTTTCCTTCGACTTCGCTGGTCACCAGCGGCTGCTTGACAATGTACACCAACATCGGGTTACCGAAGTAGGAGTCAACGTCACGTCCATTCACCACGATCTTGCCCTCGCCTTCACGAAGGTAGACACGAGCAATGGCGGTCTTTCGGCGACCGACCCCATGACCAAGATCCACAACTTTTTTAACTTCTTTCTTTGCCATTTTTCGCTCCTACCTTAGATTTCAACCTTGATGGGCTGCTGGGCCTGCTGCTGGTGGTTGGCACCTGCGTAGACCTTCATGTTGGTGAACAACTTGCGACCAAGCGGTCCGCGGGGAAGCATGCCCTTCACAGCATGTTCCATCGGGTAGACCGGATTGCGCTTTACCATGTCGGCATAATTGGTCTGCCGAAGCCCGCCGGGGTAGTTCGAGTGGCGATAATACATTTTGTCCTGATACTTGTTGCCCGAAAGAGCAGCTTTGTCAGCATTGATGATAATCACATAGTCGCCCATGTCCTGGTGAGGAACATACTCGGGCTTGTTCTTCCCGCGAAGGATGCGTGCAGCGGCAACTGCTACCTTGCCAAGCTCCTTTCCCTCTG
>RZYT01000437.1 GCA_009930195.1 Spirochaetia bacterium
ACCCTTCTGATGGATTCCCTGGATCATCTTCTTCATGAAACTGCCGGTGATGGAGGGAACCGTCATCATGAACATCGGGTTGAGCTCAACCAGGTTCTTCGGGAAGTTTCGGATAATGGCTGCATTCGAGCCCCTGGAATCAACAAAATGAAGGGTTATTCCCCTCAGCAGTGCCGTATAGATACCCACGGTGTGGGCGAATGAGTGGTCAACAGGGAGGACAACAAGCGTTTCAAGCTGGGCATCGGGAAGCTGGAAGAGATCGATGGCATCGTGGGAATTCACCCAGTAGTTCACATGGGTGAGCATGATGCCCTTCGGATTCCCGGTTGTCCCGCTGGTGTAACAGATGTTGATCGTATCCTGCTCGGTAATCTTTTTCTCTGTGTCCTTGACCAGATTCGGCTTTTTCTCCAAAAGCTGCTGACCATCCATCAGCATGGAAGCGAAGGGAACGTAGTCCTTGTCCTGTGTCCAATCAGAAGCTTTTATCTGATTCTCAAGCCTCTCATCCTGCTCATCCAAATAGATGAACATAACCGGATGGTCAAACAGTGGCATGGCCTTGATCGCATTGCCCAGTGTGTTGGCACTGATCGCAAAGGCAACAGCCTCACTGTGATTGATTCTGAAAGCTATCTCTTCAGGCGTCAGTTTGATGGAAAGCGGGACGCTGATCATCCTCGCCTTGATGACTCCAAGTTCGCAGGTCACCCACGAACCCTTTCCCTCGCTGAGGATGCCGACAGTTTGCTCAGGCTTGAATCCATGGTCCAAGAGGTATGCCGCCACATAGTCAGATTGCACGTCGGCTTGCGCAAATGAGCAAGCTTCCCAGCCTTGTTCCATTCTGGTATTGGTATATGCCCTATCTCCGTAGGCTTTCGCAGCAGCATGCAGCATTTCAATGATGGTTCTTTGCATCGTGTTTTCTCTCCAGAGTTTGGTATAGAACGTATACTTACACGTATAAACCAAATGTCAAGAAAGCACAAGAAAGAGAGGGGCCGCAGTCCTGCGATTCCCTCTCTTTCGTATCCAATAGGGTTATTGGTGTCTGTTCAACGGGAAATCCATCTCCGAATCCAAGGCAAACTCATACATCAAACCGTTGAACACCTTCGTGCAACGACCGATGACTGTCCCATCATCAAATACACACAGGCCCCTGCACCAAAGGCTTGCCATCTTGCAGTCTATGCCCAGTTGCTTGCATATCTCCTCATTGGGATTGATGGCAGCAACCTTGCCCTCCACAAAATGGCACTTCTGGCCGAATTCCTTCGAAAGCAATTCAAAGAAGGAGTATTCGGTGGTGTCACCGAGCAATGCCAGCTGTGCCCCAAAGCGAGGAGCTACATAGTAATCACTCAATACCGAAGGCTTCCCATCCACAAGATGCAGGCTCTTGAAATGCCACATCTGCCTGTCCTCCGGCTTATCACTCAAACCAAGCTGAAGTTTGTCTGTAGGGGAAGCTTCCACCAGCTCTTTCTGCAGAATCTTATAGTATCCACGGGGAAGCGAATCGGCACTGTCCGAAACAATCTG
>RZYT01000108.1 GCA_009930195.1 Spirochaetia bacterium
GGAGTCTCCATAATCCACAAGAACATCGTTCAGATACCAACCCACCGTTCCGCCAAGGATATCTACCGCATCACCCTCGGCCCGGACCTCCACGCTACCTGACGCAAAGTACTTCACCACCGTGCTCTCGGTAACCAACCGCAGTATTGTCACCCCGCCCCTCTGGAGGATGGACCGCACCTGCTCGGAGGTGTCCACTACTATTTCATCCAAGGGCGTCACACTCTCGGCTACAATGTCCACCAGCGGCCGTTCCTTATCCCCGCCGTAGTCGGTGACCGACACAATGCGAACATAGCCGGTGAAGCCCAAGGCAGATGGAGCAAG
The DNA here is from genome assembly GCA_009930195.1 of Spirochaetia bacterium. GTDB lineage: Bacteria > Spirochaetota > Spirochaetia > Sphaerochaetales > Sphaerochaetaceae > Sphaerochaeta. Next base: position 328 of record RZYT01000108.1, read on the forward strand.
GCTCACAATCTCGCCGGGGGCCAAGCCCAAGGCAGGCAGAGCCTGGAATGTATGGGTCAAATTGCCAGTCGTTGATCGGAGCACGATAGCCCTGAGCAAAGCTGTAGCCGTGGTACCCGAGTGCAAGTACCGAGCCTCGTACTTCTCAGGATTCTGACCTTGATGTACCTGAGTAGTCCGCTCGTCCTCTTCGTCGATGTACCAGCAGTCGCAGATACAGTCGATGCGCTTGACTAGCACCTTATTGCGCGGAACTTGAATGTACACACGGGCTGTTCCGTCTCCGTTGTTTATAGCATGCCCCATCGACTGGGCGGTTGATTTTGAGCCGTCTTGGAACGTTATCTTGGTTCTAATGGTCGTAAAATCGTATCGGAGCACCTTGCGTTTTGATTTGTCTAGGTCATAGCTGGAGAGGGTGATATTCTGATAGGCTAAGGGCGGCCACTGTCCACCAGGTTCGTCGGTATTCAGCCATTCATATCCACGCCCGAAAGTTTTGTCATCGGCGTATCGTGAGTCCAAAGCCTCATGTCGTCCAACAACACACGCCCCCTTAACCACCGGATAGTACGTGACCACCGCACCACGTCGGGCGTCATCGCCGCGCTTAGGGTTGAGGTAGTTTTTTACATCCGAGTCGCTTAAAGTTCTTGCTCCGACCACTGTCGTAGCAGGCACAGACGGCGCAAAATGGAGCTTGCCGTCCTCCGAGCATCGGTACTGAAGGTTGTACTCGTAGCAGACTGCATCAAGGATTGCATTAACGTAATCACCGGTGTTTACTACCAGCCCGTCTGCCGCTACGGCGGTATCTACTCCTGCATCAATAACGATATCGGTGGTAGCAAATGCCGGCACGTAAGCGCCCAGTGAGTTTTTCACCGTTGCATGGGATATGAGCCAGTGTACCAATGAGTCTGCCGGGGTGGAGCTTATTACCTTGAGGCTGGAACTAAGCGTCGAGTCGGCAGTGAAGATATACGACTCAAGGAAGCTGGTGTCGTCAAGAATCTCAACCGAGATTGGCTTGATTACCTCGCGCACCTCGCCGGATACTAGCGGTCGGATAGTCCCGATGAAATACGGGGTGTCGTCGTCAAGGGTCAGTTTGGCGCGGATATCATTGGTAGCTGTGAGGATGGCAACGGCAAGCGCAGTTAACCCAACCACCGGCTTGAGGCGCATGGATACAGTTTGGATCTCAGCCTTGCCTAATGCTCCGAAGCAGCTCTTGCGAACGAATCCCTCGTTAAGCAATGCTTCAGAGTAGTCAACCCATGTTCCGCCACCTGTCTTGGCAAACTCATCAAAGTTTAAGTAGAGCTTCATGCTACATACCTCCAGCGAGGCAATGCCCCGGTTTTCTGAGCCCGCTCGATTGCATCAAAAACGATCTTCACCCACTCGTCGCGTGAGTACATGCCGTTGCCAACATTTACGATGATGTTGATCACACCGCCTGAACCACCAAAGCCAAACTCATTGGCCTTACTCAGCGGCAGCACCATCTCTGGCTCTCCGCCCTCACCGATAAGTGCATGAGTGGGACCTGTAGCCACACCGCCTTCGGCCATCGGGGTGTACTGCTGACTGGCAATGGTGGCAATCTGTGCGCCAACTGCGGCGGCAGACAGCCCGGTAAGCACACCGGCTATAACAGGATTAGCAGCCCACTCCTTCCAGATATTGGCTATGCTTAAAGCACCGGCAACGGTTGCTTGAATGATTGAGTTGGCTTTGTCGGCGTTGAACTGGCGTTCCTTCAGTTCGTCGATGCGCTCCATCAACTCTTCCTCAGCTGAGGCGTTCTCCTCTTCAGCCCGCGCCTTGGCGTCGCTGAGGGCAGTAAGGGAGCTGTAGTACTCCTCTGCACTTATGCGACCCCACTGGTATTGTGCGTCCAGAGCGTCGCGGTCTTTTTTGTACTTGTCTTGGATGTCTGCATAGTAGGAGTCCCAGGCCTCGCGCTGCTTGTCGAGGGTGGATTCAAGCTGATTGATCTGGTTCTCATAGACCTGTCCAACAAGGCCGTAGATGGAGTCAACCGCCTTCGCCCAGCCGGAAACCATCGACTGGGCCGCCTCCGCTGAACGGGACTCGACAGCCCCGAGCAGGTCCTTTTGCTCTCTCAAGGCGGCGATGATTTCTTTTAACTGCTCCTCCTCGGCAGAACCGGCTTCGGCGGCTGCGAGGTAGCCCTCGGCCTTGGCAATATTCGCATCGATGGCGGCTGCTTGTGCAGCTTGGCTAAGCGAGAGGTTGTTTTTTATATAGTCGGTGGCAGTCTCGCCCTCAGCTACCTTCGGCTCTTCCTTCTTCCCCAGCGCCTGAAGAGTCTGACGGTCCATTGCAATCTGCTGGGTAAGCAATTCCTCGGCAAGATCACGCTCATCCTCGGTCATCTTGTTGGCCGATACCTGCAGATCGAGGTTGTCACGTAATACCTCATTCAGAGCAATTCGGTCAGTAAGTATCTTCCGTTGGGCTGCTTCAGTGGCACTGGTAGCCGCCCAGATATCCTCAAACATGGTGGTCGTGTGCTGGGTTGCATTAGGATTCGGTGTCTCACCGGGTTTAGGAGGAGTAAGAACGGGAGTAAGCCTGGCGGCTGTAGCTCTGCGGGTCAGCTCAGCTATCATGGCGTCGAGTTTTTCAAAATAAGGGTCGGAGACACGAGTGCCTCGGGTAAGACCAAGCTGTGCAATTAGATTTTGCGACTTTCCAATTTCTTCCTTCAGCCGGTCATCGGAAATTTTTCCGTATTCTCCATTCCAGAGAGCGGCATCCTCATCCTGTGCAGTTCTCCTCGCCGCAGCTGTAGCAGTCGCAGTATCAAGCCATCCAAGGATTCTATTAAGTTCCTGTTCTAGATAACGGAACGCCGGCTGTATCGAACCGACAATCATCTCGCCAAGACCTTCCTTGACGTCTCCCATCAGGTTCTTGATTTGAGTCATCTTGCCGATATCGGTAGCGGCCACCTCACGAGCAATCCCACCATATGCGGTGGCAACCTTGTCCAGGATGATTGCCTGTGCATCATGAAGGCGGTTGGAGTTGACCAGTTCCTTGATTTTGTCTTTCTCGGACTGAGTGAAGAAGATATTTCGGTCCTTCAGCGATTCAAGCCCACTAATCGGGTCGGCAAGCGCCTTGGCCATAACACGAGCGGCACTGGCACCGTCGGTACCCATTGCCTCAGCCATATCCAATGCCAGCTCGATAACCATTGGCAACTGGTCCTTGGTGAGTTTCTGGGTGGCAATGAGAATCTGTTGCATCGGCAGGATCGCTTCATCTCCGAAGCGCGTGACCGACTGCAGGTTGGATGCCATACGTCCAAGCTCAGTGGCCGTCATTCCAATTTGGTTGCCTGTTGCCCTGAGGGTGCCCTGCAGGCGAAGCTCGGCTTGAGCCTGAATAGCATAGAGATCAACATACTGCTTGGTCGCCGCGTAAACTTTCTCAACGGCTCTGGTGACTGTGCCGATTGCGTTCGCCCATACACCGAGCCCGGCAACAAAGCCGGTTGAGGCAGGGAGTTTTCCGATGCCGGTGAGCTGTGACGATATGCGCCCGAGCGCCTGTTCGGCCTGCCCGGAGTTGCTCGTGACGTTGACTTTTAGATTTGCGCTCTTTCCCATATCATCCTCACATCATCATGTGTTCACATCATCTTCGGGTGGTAGTAGGCATCCAGCGGAGCCAGAGTGTCCACCACCTCAACCAGCACTCCGGGATTCAATCCCCACGGGCCGTATGGATAGCCCATCGTTTTCCACCGGTCAAAGAACCGGATGCAGCTCGCCAGGTACGTATCTTTGAAAAGATCTGGTATGTCATCCAGCCGGACTTCCAGACCGCATTTCAAGATTGTGGTCCTGTCCGGCTTGCCGTAGAGGCGCCTATACTCGGATGTGTAGCCCTCGCACATCACGCAGTACAGCGCCATCAACCGTTTTTTGTTTCAGTCCCAAGCATCCCAGCCTTCACAATTTCGTTTGCTACCTCAGACACAAGCGCATAGACTCCGGGAAGCTTCGGAAAATCAGCCGGCTTGAACGGCTCGCCCGCCTCATCGGTGAATGTCATGGACTCGACAAACTGTGTAAACATCTTGTTGTCGGGAGTTTTCTCGGCCAAGAATTTCTCGGTTTCCTCGGAGGTTGGGATCCTGAAGGTGACGGTGCTAGGCTCTTTTGCCTTATTGTTTCCCAAAGCCTTGGGGGTGATCGTCTTGGTTCTACTGATGGTCAATATCATAGCTTCTCCTTGTCGTTAGTGAAAAATGCCGGGGGATACCCCCGGACTTATTAGCTCGGCAGGGTCGGGGTCAAAGCACCGGTTCCCTGGAAGTTCATCGAGAAGGTAACCTTATCCCCGTGAGCCGCTCCAATCTGGACGCTCGTGAGGATTGCGTTGCCAGCGAAATTGACGGTCGTGCTGACACCAAACTCGATGGCAAGCGGGGCGCCGGTACCACCGGAGATTGCGGTGATAGCCGCCTTCTGTTGTGCGTCGGAGGGGTCAAGCGAGCCACTCGCACTACCCGACCAATCAGTAGAGGTTGCGACAAACTCCTTCGCAGCAGTGCCAAGTTTGCTCGCCTCAGATGTTCCCTGATTGATCGTCAAACTCCAATTATCGATATACCCCACTGCGGAGGCACCGACGCTAAAAGAGCCGTCCTTTCCAGCCATAGTTGCCATATTCGCTCCTCTAGTCCTCTAGTTTCTCAAGGACTATCTTTTTCGTTTCGCCATCTCTGGTAGTCTCAACCACCGGAGCCATTTCCTCTCTGCAGACTGGGCAGAGGTGCTTTTCCGTTACCGGACCATATTCCTCACGCCCACACTTCGGGCATTCCCACGTCATAAGAACCCTCCTCTATCCATATCGATATCCAGCGTTGCGACTGCCAAAAATACCGAGCCGATGTACCCTGTCTCGAGTGTATGGTTGTTGGAATCAAGGCACGCATCACCGAGGTGGCAATCAGCAAGCAGTGCATCCCAGAGAGCGTCGGCATATGCCTGCCCCTGCTCAGCAATGCGCTCACTGCCTTTTAAGGCGATGCTGATTTCGACTGAGTACCGGGTTGTGAATGAGTCCAGCTGTGTACGGCTCTGCTCCATGAAAAGTATTGCCGGGAACTCGGTAGCACCGGCAGTCACATCCTTGTAACCCCTGTGCCATGCCTTAATATCCTCGAGATACAACTCGGGATCCTTGGCATTATGTTCGGCAACCACATCCTCCAGAGCACGTTTGAGGTATGCCTCAAGTTTGTCGTACAAATCAGCAGTATTCGTTTTCACAGCTTCTCCTCAATCGCCTTGGCAATCTTCACAGCCGGGTCCCTCGACTCCAAGAACCTCGCGAAGCCTGGCTTCATGAACTCTCTCGGAGTCCCAATCCACCTGGCAAGGTAGTTTTGGCTTTTAGGCACTCCAATACCCGGGCGGATGTACCATGATTTCTCACTATCCACCCAGAACTGACCAAGAGAGCGATAGGTAAGACCGGTACGCATATTCAGCGCCTGCCCACGCAGGTAGTTCATGCGGATGTAGTCAGCACCTTCATGGGCAAGGTCTCCGGTAGCAGTCTGCACCCAAGCAGAGAGATGCTTACTTGCACGCCTTACGCGTCCTATTGCATCACCGCCGACTTCAACCTTGATCATACCTACCTCGCCAAGTTGCGCCGGTATTCGCCGAGCAACTTCTGCACAGCCAACGGCGGGATGCTCTGGTCGATTGATACGGTGCCACTGTCGGTAGTCCGACTCATGACACCGGCCAAATCGGCCTGCTGCATCGTAGCCAAATGCTGTACGGTCATCGCAACCGCATACAAGATGGATTCGGGCACGGACTCAAAGCCGGCATCGTAAACAACCTTCACCACATCCCTACCCTCCGGGACACGCTCGTACAGGACAAGAACGCCCGTATCAAGGTCGATGCGATAGTCGGTCGTCGGCGTGGCATAGAGCCTGGCACTATCTATATACACGCCGGTCACCTCGGCAACCGGCTGATGAGACAAGACCATGGCTTGGCTTGAGCCGTCGAAGAACTCAGTGAATGTAGACACCCCGAGATCACGTTGCAGATATACGGAGCAAGCACTGGTCGCCACAGCAATCAAGTTCTGGAACTTGTCTTCCTGGGGCGGGTCAATCTTGAAGCCGTACAAATCTCGGAGCTCAGTCGTAGTCAGAATCGGAGTGCCCATATTCACGTATCTCCTTATGCCTCAGGGTCGGTGGTGCCCATCTTCAGGACCTTGAAGGCGTCGGTCAGCAGGACCTTGCCGTCAACACGCTCGATGCCAACGATACCCTTCTGATCGGACAAGGCGAACAACTCGTTGAGCACCTTGACGTCCATCTGCTTTCGGTCCACAAGCTGGTAGTAGCTCATGTTGGCAGCGATGATGACACGGGCGCTTGCGTCGCCGATAGCAGCCATATCGGTGCTGGTGACAATCTTGAGTCCCTCAACCTCGGTCAGGTCGCTCTGGATGGGGAAGTAGTACTGGCCTACATCGTCCTTCATGAGCTTGATCTTGCTCTTGGTGGTAGGATGCATAATCAGCACAGCACCGGCCTTGTAGTCGCCAAGCAGGTCAATCAGCCCCTTCACTTCCTCGAGGGTAAGGGTTGACTTCGCGGCGGCAGCGGCATCAGTGGAAGTGTTGAGCTTGGTCAGGATTCCCTCGATATTGTTCGAGGTAGCACCTGCACCCTTGAGAATCTCAAGGTCTTCCTTCTTGGCGAAGGCGCGTGCGATATTGTCGGTCAGCCAGCTCATGGCATCCACGGCAACGTCATCGAGGAACTCGTTGGAAACCTTGATCAAGGCGGCCAGCTTGTAGGCACTGAAGGTCACCAGGTTCAAGGACGGGGTGGACTCGACATCTCCGATATTACCGGCTTCATCCACATACGTGGCGGTTGCCTGGTCGCCATCGACGGCCACGGTATAGTTACCTGCAAAGCTCATCTTCCTGCAGAGCGGGCGGAACTTCCCAAACTGCTCGCGCTTCTTGATGATCTCGGAGGCAATCTCGGTGGGAACGATGCCGGTGTAGGTAGAACCTACCGCCAAAGCTTCCTTGATCTTTTTCAAGAAAGAGACGCTCGCCTCTGAGAAGGTGCGAGTCCCTTCTGCGCCTTCCTCGATGGTCACAACAGCAG
>RZYT01000438.1 GCA_009930195.1 Spirochaetia bacterium
TCATCTGCAGCTCTTCTGGACCACGTTCAGCCTCAGCCTGTTCACCTTCGGCGGAGGCTTTGTCATCATCAGCCTGATGCGCAAGAAGATGGTGGTGAAACTTGGCTGGATTGACGATGAGCAGATGCTCGACTTCGTCACCATCGCCCAGTCATCCCCAGGTCCCATTGCCGTGAACGGATCGCTGATGGTGGGTTACCATCTGGCCGGGCTCAGCGGAGCCTTGGTGGCGGTGCTGGGAACGGTGCTTCCTCCCATGATCATCCTCACCCTGGTGAGTCTCGGCTATCAGGCAGTGGCTGACAACCAGTGGATAGCCGCAGCATTCCATGGCATGAGGGCGGTGGTGGCGGCCATCGTCATGCAGGTGACCTGGGCACTCTTCAAGCCACTGCTGGAAAAGCGGGAGGTGTTGCCGCTTGTTCTGTTTGGCGTGAGCTTGGTTCTCCTCTTTGTCCTGAAGGTCAACATCATGCTGGTCATGGTTGCCATGATTCTTTTTTCGGTGGTCCAGAGCCTGATCCAGCTTAAGAAAGGGGGGAAGGCATGACTACGCTGGTCTCCCTCTTCATCAGCTTCTTCCAGGTAGGCTTGTTCAGCATAGGCGGCGGGTACGCCGCCATGCCCCTGATCAAGGCGCAGACCGTCGACATCCATCACTGGCTTACCGCCACCGAGTTTGCCGACCTGGTCACCATCGCAGAGATGACCCCCGGTCCCATCGCCATCAATGCAGCGACGTTTGTGGGGATGCGGGTCTCCGGCCTTGCAGGGGTGGTGGTTGCCACGCTGGGCAATATCCTTCCCTCCTGCATCATCATGCTGATTCTTGCCAGGCTGTACGAGAAGTACAGCAAGCAGACCCTGCTCAAGCAGATTCTCGGGGGAGTGCGGCCCGTTGTGGTCGCAGCCATCTTCAGTGCAGGCCTGGTGCTGTTGCAGCTGGCCCTCACATCCTTTGCACAACCTGACCTGTTTGCCTTGGTGGTGTTTGTGGTGGCGTTTGTCTTGCTCAACAGCAAGAGGATCCCCCTTGGTCCCATTGCCCTGCTGCTGCTGGGAGCAGGGGCGGGCATCCTGCAAGCTGTGCTGGCCTAGTTTGCTCCCATCCTCCTGAAGTGAGGGAGCAGCAGCGCAAGGAATACCATCCAGGGGATGAGAGAGAGCAGGGAAAAGACCACACCGATTACGCCGAATGTCGAGGGAATGCTCATCAACAGGCCGCTTATCCTGCCGATGATCCCGATCTTCCTGGGATAGGGGCTCTTCAGGAGGGCGTAGCTGATCATGATCAGGCAGATTCCATTCAGAATGTAGTAGGTGTTGAAAGCAGTTCCTCTCCACTGCAGGATCAGGGAATCAGCGATGACCAGCCAACCTTGCTGTGCTTCTGCAGTATGTGCCGCAGCGTACTGCTTCTGTACTTCCCACAGCTCAAAAGAGGGGTTGCTGGAGTAGTAGGCGGCAATGCCCAAAAAGCCCAAAAGCAGTGCAATCTGCATGAGCGCACGTTTCTGCTCCTTCAAGAGCTGATAGAGTGCG
>RZYT01000109.1 GCA_009930195.1 Spirochaetia bacterium
GGGGTGAATGCAACGGAAGGAGCATTCTCCCTGAGCGCATTGTATGCCACAGAGGCCACAACGATGAGAACTACGAACGAAATGACTGATATCAGCAGGGTACGGGATTTCTTATTCATGAACGGCTCCTAGAGAAAAAGTGCGGCAGGATTGAATCCCAAGACCAAGGCAACGCCGAAGGCCAAAAGGAAGAGGCCGCTGAGTATGGAGATGAGCTTTGCATGCTTCTTGATTGCAGTGAAGGCTCCTTCCGCCTGGTCAAGCAGAATGGCAGAGAAGAGGAAGGGTATGGCCAACCCCATTGCGTAGAAGAACAAGGTGAGCATTCCCTTATGCAACAACTCGGCATTGGCGGCCATCATCAGGGCAGATCCAAGCAAGGGCCCTACACAAGGCGTCCATCCGATGGCAAACACCAGGCCGAACAGCATCGACTTGGGAATGTTCATATTCTGCAGGCCTTTCATCTGCAGCCGGTGGTTGTTGTTGAGCGCAGGGATAAGGACAAAACCAAGGTTATTGATGGCAAAGAGTATGACCAGAACACCACCAATCCTATTCAGCAGGACAAGATGACTGCTGAGGAACTTTCCCACCGAAGTGCTGGCCGCTCCGAGTGCAACAAACAAAACGGTGAAACCGATGACGAATGCGATGCTGTTTTTCAGCAGCACTCCCCTTCGCTCCTGACGATCTGCGACCCCTCCTGCAAGGTACGAGAAGTACAAGGGGAGGATGGGCAGGATGCAAGGGCTGATAAAACTGATGATCCCTTCTAGGAAAGCAGTAAGATATGCCATGGCCGAGCATACCATAAGACAGGCAGGTTCACAAGAGGACCAAAAGTTGGTACAGTCACACCATGGCTAAACGCAAGGAAAAAGTCGAGGGAAGGGTGCTGTTCGACACCTACTATGCAAAGCTCTACCAAGAGCGATGGGAAACCCTGAAACAGGCCCTGCTCGTTGAGAAGCAACCGACAGCCTTCAGCGAGACACTGGTCAAACCATACTATCTGGATGAGGCATCCATTTTGGCTGCCAAGATGCTTGGGGTGCAGACCCACGACGCTGTATTGGATATGTGTGCGGCCCCTGGCGGCAAGACGCTGGTACTCGCATCCTTTCTGAAGGATGGGGGGACGCTGGTCTCCAACGACCGATCGGCAGACCGACGACGCCGCCTCAAGCTGGTGATCGCCCAGCATCTGGAAGAAGCGATGCAACAACGCATCACCGTCACCGCCCATGATGCCACCAAATGGTCTCTTTATGAAAAGGATGCCTATGACCGGGTCCTGCTTGATGCCCCATGCTCAAGCGAACGCCATGTCCTTTCCGATCCAAAGGCTCTCGCAATGTGGACACCGGCAAGACCGAAACATTTGGCGATCACCCAATTCGCCATGCTTGCCAGCGCCCTGGAGGCGGTGAAAGTGGGAGGCCACATTCTCTACAGTACCTGCTCGATCAACCCCATGGAAAACGAAGAGGTCATTGAAAAGCTTTTTGCCAGAAGGGCCGGACGGGTTGAGTGCATCCCAACCGACAACAACTGCACAGAACTGTGTTCCTATGGATCCATCGTCATGCCTGATGCACAGCAAGGCAAGGGACCTTTGTATTTCTGCCTGTTGAGGAGGCTCTCATGAGCAAAGTGGCCATTGTACAGTGTTCAGCGTATGAACAAGCTCAGGTTGATGAGGCAGTACGGCAAGCCTGCTTGCATGGCCTCATGCCCTCCGTAGCAGGAAAGAGCGTCCTGCTCAAGCCGAATATTCTCAGCGATGCCAAGCCCGAACGCAACATCACCACGCACCCCATGATCGTTCGTGCCATGATCAGGGTGCTCAAGGAGCATGGGGCGAAACAGATTCTTGTGGGTGACTCCCCGGGTCTTCAGGTACCAAACTTCCAGCCCAGGGTATCGGGCATCCAGCAGGTGTGCATCGAGGAGGAAGTCGAGTGGGTCGACTTCACCAAACACCCGAAGCTGCATACCATTCCCTACACCCCCAACAAGCAATTGTTGCTGGCATCTGTGCTTGAAGAGGTGGACATGGTCTTCTCCCTTCCCAAGTTCAAGACCCACCAGCTGATGTACTCCACCGGAGCGGTGAAGAATCTCTTTGGATTGGTGCCGAACCTTTCCAAGAGTCCTTGCCATGTGCAGTTCCCCACCCGTGAACAGTTCGCCAGCCTCATCGTGGGAATAGCGGAAGTGGTGAAACCCGCCTTCAGCCTGATGGATGGAATCATCGGGATGGAAGGCCCCGGCCCTGCAAACGGACGGCCAAGACATATTGGGTTGCTGCTGGCCAGCACAGATTCCCTTGCACTCGACTACGCCCAGGCCCAGATCATGGGCTATGAGCCCAAGCAGGTTCCCATCATTGCAGAAGGGTTGAGACGTGGAATCGGGTCAGCCCCTTCTTCCTATCCTGTTCTGGATGCCAAAGATCTGGTTCTGCCCGATTTCCAGAGGATTGAGGTGCAGAAACGGACTAAGTTCGTCCACTCCCTGATCATTCCCTTCATCTTCAGCAAGCTTATCCGATGGAAGGTGAAGAAAGACAGGAAAGCACCCGTTTTCCTTGTCGAGCCCTGCATCCGTTGCCGCAAATGCATCAACATCTGTCCCGCCCATGCCTTGACGATGGTGGATAAACGCATCATCATCGACGAAAAAGCATGCATCCGCTGCTATTGTTGTCATGAGGTCTGTCCGGCCTCCGCCATTCTTGTTGATGAGACCATCCCCAGCTGAGGAAGTACCATGGAACTATCTACGCTCCTGTTCAGTATCCTGCTCTCCCTGCTCCCCATCAGTGAGCTGAGGGGAGGTATCCCCTACGCTTTTTTCAATGGGGCCTCCCTAGCCCTTGCCGCCCCCCTTTGCATCATCACCAATGCCTTGGTCGCCCCCATCGCGTACACATTCCTGGCGACATTCCACAAGATTTTCCACAAGCATTGGGCGTGGTATGCCTCGTTTTTTGACCGCTTTGTTGCACGGGCCCAAGCCCATGTGGCCCCGAAAGTACACAAGTACGGCTATTGGGGCATTCTTCTCTTTGTGGCAATCCCCCTTCCCGTGACCGGCGCTTGGACAGGAACGCTTGGTTCCTGGATTTTGGGCCTTGACAAGCGGAAGACCATGATGGCAGTATTCGGCGGAGTCATCGTCTCCGGCCTGATTGTCACCAGCCTCGTAGCTTTGGGGGTCGGGATCGATTCGGTCTTCATCAAACGAATCTGAGGTATCATGCATTTCAATTTGGAAAAGGAACTCAATCCGGAGCAGTGCAAAGCTGCATCGCTCCTTCACGGCCCCCTGCTTGTCATTGCAGGAGCCGGCAGCGGCAAAACCCGTATGCTCACCTATCGCATCGCCCACATGTTGGAATGCGGGATCAAGGAGGAGTCCATTCTCGCGCTCACCTTTACCAACAAGGCTGCAGCAGAGATGGGCGAACGCATTCGCAGCCTTACCGGCCTGAAACTGAAGAAACTCACCACCACTACGTTCCACTCCTTCGGGATGGGGGTACTGAAGCAGTACATCCAGCATCTGGGCTTCAAGAACAACTTCACCATCTACGATACCAACGACCGCATGGCTCTCATCAAAGAGGTGATCCTGAACCTCGATTATGTGGTGGAAACCTTTGACCTGTATGAGCTCTCCTCCCTGTTCAGTGACATCAAGACCAAACGCAAGGTGTTCGGTCCGAATGCATCCGATAAGATCCGTGGGCTCTACCTGGAGTATGAGAAGCACCTGAAAGCGTACAACGCAGTGGACTTCGACGACCTGATCATGAAGCCTCTGGATCTGTTTGAGAAAAAGCCTGAAATTCTGGACGCCTTGAGAAGCCGCTTCACCCATATTCTGGTGGATGAGTTCCAGGATACTTCGCTTTCGCAATACCGCATGGTGGAACAGCTTGCAAGCACGAGCCGAAATCTGTGCGTGGTTGGCGATGACGACCAAAGCATCTACAGTTGGCGCGGGGCCAACTATGAAAACCTCGTGATGTTTGAGCGTGACTTCCCTGAGCGTCTGGAAATCAAGCTGGAACGAAACTATCGCTCCACCGGCACAATTTTGGAAGCCGCCAACAGCCTCATCGTCAACAACCAGATGCGAAAGGAGAAGAAGTTGTGGACAAACAGCGGCAAAGGCTCCTCGATCCGGCTCATCCATCCTTCGCATGATGAGGAGGAAGCTTCTGTCATCGCGGATGAGATTCTCATGAAACACAAGAAGAACGACCTGCCCTTCTCTGATTTCGGTGTGCTGGTCCGTACCAACAGTCTGCTTGCCACCCTGGAGACCAAGTTTGTCGAACGAGGCATTCCCACCCAGGTTACCGGCGGACAGAGCTTCTTTGACCGCAAGGAGATCCGCGATATCCTCAGCTACCTGAAGGTCATGGCCAACCAGGATGATGATGTGAACCTGCTGAGGGTCATAAACACCCCGCGCAGGGGAATCGGGCGTACTACCTTGGAGAAGATGCGCAAGGTTGCCGACGACCACAAGTGCTCACTCTACAGCGCCCTCTCGCTGATGGCCGTAGCCACCGATGGCCAGGTCAAGGAAGGGATACAAAAAGCGCTCAAGCGTTTCTACGATATGATCGAATCGTACCACTACGATCTCTTCCATGCTGGGTCAAAACGCAATTTTGTGCTGCGCAACCTGGTGCAGGAGATCGGCTACAAGTCCTATCTTGAGTCGGAGCACCCAGACAACGAAGGTATCGTCAACTTCAAGATGAAGGGCATAGACTTCTTGTGTGACCGTCTCTCAAAGTGGGAAAGAAACCCGGACAACGCAAAATCCTCCATCTTCGACTTTCTGAACAGGGTCAGTCTTGCAGGCAAGGAAGATCCGGACGAGGAGAATGCAGGAAAGATTGCCCTCATGACCATCCATGCCTCCAAAGGGCTGGAATTTGATACGGTCTATCTTGCAGGAGTGGAAGACCAATATATTCCCCATGCAAGGGCCATTGAGGAGAATCCTGCCAGCATTGATGAGGAACGACGGTTGTTCTATGTGGCCATCACCCGTGCAAGAAGAGAACTGGTGATCAGCAGCTGTGAGAAACGAAGAGATGTCATATCTCTGCCTTCCCGGTTCCTGGAAGAGATACCCAAGTCACTTTTTGATGAGGAAGATCCGACCAAGCAGCTGTCCAGTGACGAGGTTGTTGATAAGCTCAGATTGCTTCGGGAACGGCTTGCTCTGAGGCAAGCTACCTGATAACAACCTGCAATAGTACTGCCAATTGGCCTTTCTAATTCCTAGCGTTTTGGTATTGTTTCATTTCTTGCAAGGTGTTTGTCTTGATTATCCAGACGATACCAAGCATAGTATACGTTATGAAACAGCATATGACACAACTCATCATCATGCTTCTCATTTCCCTGATTCCGCTCCAAGCGGCAATTGAAGTTGAGTACGAGCCTGAGTACTATCTGATTTTCCGAAAAGGCAACGACGTTCCCACCTCCTCGTTCTCTCCGACCGGATTCAATGCATCCAAGATTGTTGCACATATCGGGACCATCACCATTACTGCAACCGAAAACGAGCCGATCATACGCCCCATTCTTGAAGGATTCGGCACTTCAAACAATTTTGTATTCAATGGTCCTCTTACTGGCTGGGGAGGGGGCTACCATGATACCGGTTTCCAGATTTACGGCGTCTCCACCACGAGACGCTCTCCATTTGGTGTATGGTTCGGCAGCGGCGGAGGCGAGTTCATTTTGGAGTCGGGGACGGTCAATGCCAATCCCTATGTGGTTGAGCTCTTCTTCCGTGGATTCCAGAATTCGAATCTCTACATCCTCGGTGCAGACTATGTGATGGTTGAAGGTTCGCTCGGTTCGTTCAATGTGAAGCTGAAACCTGCGGATTCCTGGGATTACTACTATGTACCTATCAATGGGCAGGAAATCCCCCCCGACGGCACTCCTCCTGATGATCCGGAACCCATTCCTGTCGGAGGTTCCGGAACCAGCATCCCTTCCGTACCCTATGGTGTCGATCCCCCCGAGCTGATCCATGTCTTCACCATCATCCAGGATGAGCCCTTTGCCATAAGCGATGCCTATGGCTCAACCAACCAGGCAAGTGTAGGCAAGGCCCAAATCGCTTTGCAGAACGCTGTGCTGGGAGGCATATATGGGGTGGAGATAAGTTTTTCCAGCAATCAGGGAGGACCGGAGTTCCAGCTGCATCTCCAAGGGGAACCCACGTATCCATTCATTCCCTATGAGCTGAAATTCCTCGGACAGAAGGTGAACAAGGGACAGGCAATCACGTGGAGTCCCTTGGATATTCCGGTCACTGAAGAGAGTATTTACGTAACCAATATTTCTTCGACGATTGCGGAAGCAGCTCCAAGCGGCAATTATTCCGATACCATCACGGTAGAGATTACCCCGATTGAGTGATAGGTATTGTCTCTGCTGAATCATTAAGACAGATTTCTTGCCCGAGAGTACCGATAGCCACACCTAATTCTTGACACGCAGTAGGTGCACGCCTAGACTGATGACATGAGAGTACGACTGGTATGCATCCTGTTCCTCATCCTATTCTGCAATGTATTTTTTCTTGCAGCGAAAACTGTCACGGTTACCACCACCTATGAACAGGTAACCAGCCTGCAGTTCCAGTATGGAGCCCCCTCGATACTCCAGCAATACGGAACATCTTCGAATATTCAAAACACGCATTTCACTGCACTCTTGGGAGTTCTTACGATTACCACTGATGGCAAAAATCTCAAGGATCCAAGCCTCTACGCCATCAGTTTTGACACAAACATAACGATCACTGGGTATGTGTACGATAATGGGCAGTATATACTGGCCAGTGTTCCTGTAGAAGTATGGGCTGTTACGATAGTCGGGAGTTCTGTAGCATCTGTTGTTCAGCTTCAAAACGGGACTACCAACCTTGCACCAAATTCAGGCAATTTCCTGCCCGGTGAAAATACCATGACTTCCTATATCATTCTGATCAACACCAATAAAGGACTTGGATATTTCATTCCAGGAATGGTGTATTCGCTTAACGCAGGCCTAGGTTCCTTTGGAGTATCTGTTGATCCGCAGGGAGGAGGAAATACCTCTACACCGGTACCCATTGTCGTGGATGGAGAAGAAACAACTACAGCTCCAATTGTTGATGTTGGGGAGGATACCACTCCAGATATCCCATTCCAAGGTGAAGGTGATGGCTATCCTTTCACCCATGAGTTTCAATTCACCGTTCTCAACAACGTCGAATCGTTTGACCTGTACAATGCCATAGAGGGAAGAAAAGCTACGATTGCAGCTGCGCAATTAAAAGTCAATGTTCACAACTTCATATGATGTGAACATTGTCTTTAATCCCTATAAGTGGATTAAAGATCAAAACCCTCAGGAGGCATGGGTATGGATATCCTGATGACGACTACTTCTTCCTCAAGCTCTTCGATGCAAGCAGGAAAGGCTATGTCAG
>RZYT01000439.1 GCA_009930195.1 Spirochaetia bacterium
AGAATGTTTCCAGGAGTATGCCGTTACACCTTTTCACTTCTTCCGCAACAAGTTCACCGAAAAGGAGAATCGCTCCTACCTGCTGCTGGGGAACCTGGCTAACTTCTTCCTCGACAAACTGGTCTTCACCACGGATCCGGAGCAGCTCTCCTTCGACGAAATCTTTCTGGGCTCCTTCAAACAATCCCCTTTCGAATATACCAGCTGTGCTGACATTCAGTCCAATGCCGATTTTCGCGAATTCATGCTGAAGGCAAGGAGCCAGTTCGAAAACATACGGAGGGTTGTGCGGGACGATTTACCGCGTATGGAGATCGACCTGCATCACTGTACGCTGGAACCCTCCTTCTTCAGCGAGCGGTATGGTTTCCAGGGACGGCTCGACCTGTTACACCTACTCCCCGGCAGCGGTGAAGCGAAGATCGTGGAACTGAAATCAGGGAGGTTGCCCTACCCTCCCGGGGATGACAGCAAAATAGCCCTCAATCACGAGGTACAGACGGCAATCTACCGGATGATGATAGAAGGAGTCTTTGGACTCGACAGCCATTCCCTTGATGCGGCGATCCTATACTCTGCCGGCAACCGGCCGGGAACCAACCTGCGTTTTGCTGCGGTGTGGCAGGATCTTGAGAGGCAAATCATCGGGATTCGCAACCGGATCGTTGCGAACGAGCAGGCAGTGATAAGGGGAGACAATCAGACGGTGGAAGCGTTGTTCAATGGTCTGTTTGCTACGGCTGCCGAAACAGAAAAGGTGCCGGCATTCTATCGCTCCCGCGTGAATGAGATGCGTGATCTGCTGGCCCGATGCAGTGACTTTGAAAAGGCCTACTTCTATCGCTTCATCCGCTTCGTGTCCCGTGAGCTCTATCTCCAGAAGATCGGCGATGTGGCCTATGAGACACCCACCGGACTGGCATCGCTCTGGAACAGTGATTTTAGTGAACGGGCAGCCGCACTCGATGTGCTTTACGATCTCACCATCCTGGAGATCAACGATGAAGGCAGTGACATGACCATCTTCTTCACCCGCAACAGCAAAAACCAAGAGATTGCCAATTTCCGCGAGGGAGAGATCTGCATTGTCTACCCGCGTTCAGATGACCGCGACACGGTGCTGAACCGACAGATTCTGAAGGGTACACTTGTACACATCAACCGTGAAACTGTGGAAGTACGTTTCCGTTACAAACAGCGGAACAGGCACTACTTCGACAACAACCGGCTCTGGGCCATTGAGCATGACAGCCTCGACAGTTCCTTCAACAGCATGTATCGGAGCCTCTATGCTTTCCTCGGGACCACCCCTTCCAAGAAAGAACTTTTGCTGGGACTGCGTCCCCCTGTGAATCCGTCTCTGAGGGATGAAAACAAATTGCCATACCCACAAAACATCATTCGTCGTGCAGTAGCGGCTGAGGAGTACTTCCTAATTGTAGGTCCACCAGGTACGGGCAAGACCTCAATCTTCGCACGTCGTCTGATCGAGGAGTATCATCGCCAGCCGGAGAGCAACATCCTGGTGTTGGCTTAT
>RZYT01000440.1 GCA_009930195.1 Spirochaetia bacterium
TTGCTCCAAAGGAGCCTATGAGAACTTGGTAATGGCCAGCAAACACGCACCATCCAACGCCGTCCCCCTTGCCTTGATGATCCGAAGCTCAGGAAGGACTTTTTTCAGTTCCTCTTCAAACAGCGGCCTTACAATCGGGTCCTTCTCCAGCACTCCACCAGCCAGCACGAGCTCCTTGGCAGTAATGGCAGGGTTCTGTACCGACACTACCAAGGCCACCAACTCCTTGGCGGCGAAGCTGAGTATGTCGTTAGCCAAAGCGTCGCCCTCCTTGGCAAACACCGTCACCAAGGGTGCCAGCTTGGCAATATCGGCCTTGGTGGCCTGGTGGTGTACATAGGCAATGAGGTCCTCTGCCTTGGAGAGGGAGCAGCCTTCCAGCAGCGAAGGGAGCATATGGGTGTTCAAGTCCCTGCCCTCCAAAGAGCGCAGTGAACGCTTAAGGGCTTGGTGGGCGATCCAATAGGCGGAGCCTTCGTCGCCGAGCATGTAGCCGTATCCGCCGGCGCGCTTAAGAGAGCCATCGGAGCTTCTGCTCAGGGCGAGGCTTCCTGTTCCGCTGATCAGCGCATAGCCTTCCAGGCCTGCAAGGCCTCCCACCAACAGAATTTCTCCGTCGCTGCAGAGGTACACCGGCACTGAAGGCAGCAGGGAGGAGAGCATTTCCCTGAAAAGAACTTTCTCCCGTTCTCTTCCCAGCCCGGCCGAACCGATGCATCCACCAGCAAAAGGGAAGTACTGCTCAACCTGTGAGAACAAGGCCTTCAGGTTTAGGGAAACCTGATCAGGCTTGCCGGTATAGAGGTTGGTGGCTCCGCCATACACCTCTTCTACAACCTTGCCTGTCCTATCACACACAGCCAGACGGCTTTGGGTCCCTCCACCGTCCAGACCGAAGAAGTAGTTGCTCACACGCTCACCCCTTTCTTGTCCAGCGCCCGGTTTATGCTTCCATCACTCTCATCCAAAAGTCTTCTTGCCTCAAGGGCATCGACTTTGAGCATGTGCATCAACGATGCAATGCGGATGTTGCCCTTGCTCAGCTTATAGAGCTCCTCGGCCTCGGTACGACTGCAGCCGGTCACCTCGATAATGAGGCGTTTGGCCCGGTCGACAAGCTTTGCATTCAGCGGAAGCAAATCCACCATGAGGTTGTTATACACCTTGCCGATACGAATCATGCTGGCGGTGGTAATCATATTCAGCACGAGTTTCTGAGCGGTACCTGACTTCATGCGTGTCGAGCCGGTGATGATCTCCGCCCCCACCGCCACATAAATTTTGTGATCGGCATGGTCGAACACCGCTGAGTGTTCGTTGCAGCTGATCGCTCCCACCTTGGCCCCAATACTCTGAGCCCAGGACATGGCCCAGATCACATAGGGAGCCTGGCCGCTGGCGGTGATGCCCACCAGCACATCATCCTTGGTGAAGGAGCGTGCCTGAAGCTCGGCTACTCCTGCCGTTGGATTGTCCTCCGCCGACTCTATCGCATTGGTCAGGGCAGGCAGGCCTCCTGCGATAATGCCCTGCACC
>RZYT01000441.1 GCA_009930195.1 Spirochaetia bacterium
GTCATCGCATCGTAGGCATCGACAATGGTGATGATCCTGGCTTGGAGGGGTATGGCTTCTGCCTTGAGTCCTTTTGGGTACCCTTTCCCATCGAAACGCTCATGATGGGCAAGGACATAATGGGCAAGCGAGGCCATATCCTCAACCGAATTGAGAATGCGATAGCCGATCTCAGCATGCCGTTGCATCTCCTTCCACTCATCGGTGCTCAGCTTGCCTTCCTTGTTGAGAATCGACTCATGGATGGCAATCTTGCCGATATCATGCAGAAGGCCCACCAGCCGCATCTCTGCTGCTGCCATCGTACCCATTCCATACGCTTTGGCCAGTTTCTCGCACAACTCGCTGACCCGTACTGAGTGGGACTCCTCCCGCTTGTTTTTCTCATGCAACGTGTTGATGATGGCATACACGGCCTGGCCACGCAGTTGGGGAGAGTCCACCAGCTTGCGAGTCGCCACATCCTTCTCTGCCCGCTTGATTGCCTCGTTGATATTGTCCTTCTCTCGCGAAAGAGGGGATACGCCGAAGCTTATGGTTGGCTTGACCGATCCCATCATCTCCATACTGGATATCTCTGCCATGAGGGAAGAGAGCAAGGAGGAGATTTCCTCTTCGGTCCGATCGAACAGGATGAGGGCAAACTCATCACCACCCACCCTGCTCACATAGTCTTCCCGCCTCAGGCTCTTGAGCATGATCTGGGCAATACGTCTGAGCAGGCGATCCCCTTCCTCACGTCCGAAAGCCTCATTGAGGATCCTCAGCCCGTTCACATCGCCAAAGGCAACCGTTACTGCCTGATGCTCATCCAGCCGTAGGTCACGTACATATGCTTCAAAGTGCACACGATTGTACAGACCTGTCAGGGCATCGTGATTGGATGCAAAGAGAATCTTTTGCTCATACATCTTGCGGTCGGTGATATCGACAGTCATGCACAACGACTCATCCTTGCCCATATCACTGGTGGTGAACTCCGACAGGGAGAGATTTGCCCACAAGACCGTACCGTCCTTGCGGATGAACCGCTTGTCAAAGTTGAACGGACCGGGATTGCCCTGAGCCATGGCATCGGTGATCGAGCGGCTTTTAGAAATATCCTCGGGGTGGGTGATGTCAGCCCAGCTCCTGCTCATCAGCTCCTCCTTGGAGTACCCGAGCATCGCAAGATAGCTGTGATTGACATTCTCGATCGCACCGGTCTTGAGGTCGGTCAGGGACATGCCGATGGGAGCTTGCTCGAACATCATCTTGAAAAGGCGTTCGCTCTTCTCCAGATTTGCAATCGCCTGGATGCGGTGAGCCTGACCGAACAACAGGAGGCTGAGCAGATAGGTTCCCAACGGATAAAATACCAAAAGGGGGAAGGACATGGAGGAGATGACCTGCATCCGTAACGAGGCAGGCATGAGCAGCATGCACAGGAGCATGACGATGTGGGTGACCACCCCTACCAGGTAGAACTCAATCCCCAGTCCCTGCTTCTCCTCCAATACCGACTTATACCGCTTGTGATGCCACAGGATGCCGATG
>RZYT01000110.1 GCA_009930195.1 Spirochaetia bacterium
CTGCTTGGGGTGGAGACATCCCAAGCAGCTCTGATTCTGAACTGGTACAGGGACTGGGGGGTATATGAGTACAAGTTTTTTGCGGATGGAAAGCATATGCAAGAACTTTGGTGGGGTGAAAGCATTACAGAATGTTGATTTTGAAGTGCATGCAGGAGAGATACACTGCTTGGCAGGAGAGAATGGGTGCGGCAAATCAACGCTGATCAAGATCATCTCAGGAGCTCACCAGGCCTCCAGCGGTTCCATTTTCATTGAGGGGGAGGAAGAGAAACGGCTCACCCCCATCGGATCGATCAAGAAGGGCATCCAGGTCATCTACCAGGATTTTGCCATTTTCCCCAATCTCTCGGTTGCAGAGAACATCGCCATGAACTCCGCCCTGATGCAGGGGAAAAAGCGGATGGATTGGAAAGCAGCCCGTGCCATGGCCTTGGAGGCAATGGCGAAAATCGGGGCGCATATGGATCCCGACATGCTGGTTGAGCGGCTCTCAGTGTCCAATCGCCAGATGGTTGCCATCTGCAGGGCTATTCTCAACGACGCCAAATTGCTGATTCTGGATGAACCCACCACAGCCTTGACCAGCTACGAGGTCTCGATGCTGTATGAGATTCTCAGAAACCTCAAGGCCAAGGGAATGGCCATTGTGATCGTGAATCACAAGCTTGAGGAAATCTATGAAATCGCCGATAGGTTGACGATTCTCCGCAACGGGGAGAATGTGGCTACCGGCCCCCTTGAAGAGTTTTCCCGCTCCCGCTTCATCCATTGCATGACAGGGCGTGAGATCATCGATTCGCTCTATGAACCCGAGACTTCCGCCGAACCGATACTTGAGGTGCAGGGACTGGGCCGTGAAGGCTCCTTCTCCGATGTATCGTTCACTCTGCACAAAGGGGATGTCCTTGGTATCACCGGGCTGCTGGGATCGGGACGGGGAGAGATCGGGGATGCCTTGTTCGGCATCTATCCGGCTGACACGGGTACCATCGCCTTGCACGGCAAACCCATCACCATCAAATCGATCAAGGATGCCACCAAGCATCATATCGGGTATGTCCCGGAGGATCGCCTGACCCAGGGGCTCTTCCTTACCCGTTCCATCATGGACAACACTGTGGCTGCCTCCATTGAGAAATATTTCGTCAAAGGATGCCTGGATGAGGAGAAGATGGATGCCGTCACCTGGGAGTGGATCAAGCGCATCGGCTGTGTCGCCTCCGATTCGAAGGCTCCGATCAGGACCTTGTCAGGCGGGAATGCCCAGAAGATGGTCATAGCGAAATGGATGAACATCAACCCATCGGTGTTGATTCTCAATGGTCCTACCGTTGGGGTGGACATCGGGTCGAAATTTGATATCCACACGATACTGCATGAGTTTGCCAACGCAGGGGTGGGGGTAATCATCATCAGCGATGATCTGAGTGAACTCTACTACAACTGCAACAAGCTCTTGGTGATGGAGGGAGGCAAATCTTCGGGCCTCATGGATACAAAGACCCTGACTGAGGAAGGCTTGGCAAGCCTTCTTCATGGAAATGCGTTGGAGAAGTAGGATGAGAACACAAATTACCAAATCATTGACAACCAATGAGGCGATCGTCGTATACACCATTGTGGCACTCTCGCTGGCCATTGGGTTCATCAACCCCGCTTTCCGTGAGTTTTCCACCGCCATCACACTCTCCCGGGCTATGTTGGTCACCCTCATTTTTGCCGTGCTTGAGATGATGGTGATCGTCTCTGGCGGCATCGATGTTTCATTTCCTGCGATTGCCTGTTTTTCGTCGTATGCCACCTTGCGTCTCATTCTGGCCTTTGATATCGACAATGTCCTGTTCTTCTATGCAGTGGCAGGGGTGATGGGTATTGCGTTCGGATTGGTGAATGCATTCCTGATTGCCAAGATGGAGTTGCCAGCCCTGATTGCAACCCTTGGGGTGAGCAGTGTGGCAAACGGTGCCACCCTGGCATTCCTGGGAACCAAGGAGTATTCCAATATTCCCGAAGGCATTGACCAGTTGAGCAAGACCTTCCTCTTCTCCTACACCAACAGCAATGGCATCACCTTCCAGATGACTTCCCTGATTCTCATTCCCTTGGTCTTGCTGATTCTCTCCTATATCGTTTTGCGCCATACCATGCTTGGTCGTGGCATCTATGCCATCGGTGGTGATCGGTTTGCAGCGCGTATCGCCGGCTTCAACGTAACCAGGATCCAATACATCATCTACATGACGGCAGGTTTCCTTGCGGCAGTCGGCGGGGTGACATACACCATTCTCATGCGTCAAGGCAGCCCCCAAAACCTCATGGGTTCTGAGATGATGGTCATTGCAGCCGTGGTGGTCGGAGGGACGAGGATCACTGGTGGCCATGGGACCGTGTTCGGGACCTTGCTGGGAGTACTGCTCATAGCAATTGTCCAGAACAACCTCATCATGGTGGGTGTTCCCGCTCACTTCCAGTCCTTCGTGGTCGGCCTGATCATCGTTCTTGGGACAGGAATCACCTCCATTCGCGCCAAACGCGTGGCAAACAGTTCGAAAGTGTAAGGGGAGCAAGCATGAAACGACTACAGATACATACACTTACCAAAGATCAGAAGAACAACATCATCCTCGTGATGCTTGTCCTCTTGATCTTCCTCGTGATGACCATTCTCTCTCCCCGGGCATTTCTCAGACCAGCAAACCTGAAAGGCATGGCCGTGCAGTTTCCCGAGTTCGGCATCCTCTCCTTCGGGATGATGATCGCCATGATCAGCGGAGGAATAGATCTCTCATTGGTCGGCATCGCCAACCTTTCCAGCATTGTGGCTGCAATGGTGATGCTGCAGATGGGCGATTCGGTCTTTTCCATCGTGCTTGGCATCCTTGCCGCCCTGCTTATCGGCTCACTGTGCGGAGTCTTCAACGGGTTTCTCATCGGCTATCTGAAGATTCCTGCCATGTTGGTCACCCTCTGTGGCTTGCAACTTTACTCCGGGTTGGGCTTGGCCATCACCAAGGGACCAGCCCTCACAGGTTTGCCTGAATCGTATGGGGAGATTGCGAATGGGAGTCTGATCGGGGGAATACCCAATACGGTGCTGATTTTCCTTGTTGTTGCCGTTGCCGTAGCCTATCTGATGCGCTCGACCATCTATGGCAGCCATGTTTCCTTCATGGGCACGAATGAAATTGCCTCCAAGTATTCGGGCATCAACAACCTGAAGGTGACCATGTACACCTATATCGTGAGTGGCTTGATGGGGGCGATCGGAGGTCTTCTGATCTCCTCGCACTACAACTCGGCAAAGTCTGACTACGGCAAGTCCTATACCTTGCTTACCTTGCTGATCGTAGTGCTTGGCGGCACCGATCCCAGTGGAGGGAAGGGCAATGTCCTGGGAGTCTCGCTTGCCGTAATCGTCCTGCAGATGATTTCCAGTGCATTCAACATCCTTCGGGTCAACTCATTCGTGAAGACCTTTGTCTGGGGCCTGATACTCATCGGCATCATGCTGATATCGCGGATCATCGATACGAGAGAGAAAGAAGAGAGGAGAACAAAATGAGAGAGATACCGGTACAATCCTTGCAATGGGAAAGCTTTCACCAGTATGGGGAATTTTCTGATGCACTGCATCCTGCTGGGTACAGCCTGGGTGATTTTTATCATGATCGGGTTCTCTTCCCGGTTTCAGAGGGGAGAATGGTAGGCTTCAGTTCCTTGGTCTGCACCAAGCGCATGGAGAAAATCATTGACAGTGCAGAGTGCCACAGCACTGCAGCTGAGTTCATCCTGCCCCTCGATGGGGATGTGATCGTGCATGTTGCCCCTCCTTCCCAGGTCCCGGTACCTGAGTTGACCGAGGCCTTCCTGGTTCCGAAAGGGACCATGGTGATGTTGCGCATCGGTGTCTGGCATCTGGCTCCCTTTGCCGTGAAGGAAGGGGATACCCATGTGCTGATCGGCCTGCCCGAACGGATTTACAAAACAGATTGCATGGTCGTTGCCTATGCAGAAGACCAAAAAATGAAGGTGAACTACACGGAGGACGCGAAAAGATGAAGAAGATACTCAACAAACCTGAGAACTATGTGAACGAGATGCTGGAAGGTCTCTATATCGCCCATCCAGACCTCATTACCTATACCAACAATGACGTACGCTGCCTGGTTACCGCCAACAAGAAAGAGGGTAAGGTAGGCATTGCTACCGGGGGCGGTTCAGGCCATCTGCCGCTCTTCCTCGGCTATGTCGGCAAGGGAATGCTGGATGGATGCAGCGTTGGGGACGTGTTCCAGTCACCGAGTGCCGAACAGATGCATGCCGTGACCAAATACATCGATTCGGGCGCCGGGGTGTTGTACATCTACGGCAACTACAACGGGGATATCTTCAACTTTGACATGGCTGCCGAGATGGCGGACTTTGAGGACGGCATCCGTGTTGAGAGTGTAGTCGGTGCAGACGATGTTGCCTCCGCCGGACCTACTGAGCTGGGACAGAAAAGTACCCGTAGGGGAGTGGCCGGCATTGTGTTCGTCTACAAGTGTGCAGGCGCTGCCGCCGATGCAATGCTTTCCCTGGATGAGGTGAAGCGTGTGGCAGAGAAGGCTGCGCATAATGTGCGCACCATGGGTGTTGCCCTTACTCCCTGCATCGTTCCCCGCGTTGGAAAGCCCGGTTTCAGCCTTGGCGAGGATGAGATGGAGATCGGCATGGGCATCCATGGCGAGACAGGCATCCGCAGGGGCAAGCTGGAGAGTGCAGACCAGATCACCGTTGAGATGCTGGACCAGATTGTCTCCGACCTGCCCTTCTCCAAAGGCGATGAGGTGGCTGTTCTGGTAAATGGCTTGGGGGCGACCCCGGTTGATGAACAGTACATTGTGGTGCGGAAAATCAATGAGCAGCTTGGTAAGCTGGGTATTTCCGTCCATCGCTTCTACGTCGGTGAGTATGCCACCAGCTTGGAAATGGCTGGCCTCTCAATCTCCCTGATGAAACTGGATGCAGAGCTGAAAACCTATCTTGATGCCCCGGCCCAGACCCCGTTCTTTGTCCAGCTGTAGGAGGTGAGCGATGATTGTTCAGGATTTTCTCGCTTCTGCTTCGGCTCTCATGACGGAGAATCGGGATCGTCTCATCGATCTTGACAGCGTGGTTGGGGATGGCGATCTTGGGCTCACCATGAGCGATGGGTTCAAGGCTGCGTATGAGAGCGTCAGGGAGAGCGGTGAAGCGGATGTAGGAAAGCTTTTTTACGCTGCAGGAAAGGCGATGTCCATTGCTGTGCCATCCACCATGGGAACGCTCATGGCCAGCGGGCTGATGCAGGTGGGCAAGACCTTCAAAGGCAAAACGGAAGTGCAAACAAAGGAGTATGCCGCTCTTTTCCAGGCCTACTTTGATGGGGTCAGTGCCCGTGGTAAGGCGAAAGTCGGCGAAAAGACGTTTCTGGACGGACTGTTCCCTGCCATCGGTGCGATGCAAGAGGCGATAGAGGCAGGAAGGACTGCAGCTCAGGTTGCACAGGCAGCAGCTGAAGCTGCCCGGAAAGGGTATGAATCTACCCAGGGCATGATAGCTGTCCATGGACGGGCGGCTACACGAGGGGAGGCTTCCAGGCAATTGCTTGATCCGGGAGCAGCGGTAGCTGCTCTCCTGATGGAAGCATTCGCCCGGAGTGTCTCATAACCGGAAATACTAAGGAGAGAACGCATGGTTTCGAATTTTGAGTACAACATTTCCACCAAGGTGGTATTCGGCAAGGATACGGAACAGCAGACAGGCAGCCTGGTGAAGGCTTTTGGAGGGACGAAGGTCTTGGTTCACTATGGATCGGCCAGTGCCCAAAAATCCGGCTTGCTCGACAGGGTGTTGGCCAGTCTGGATGAGATGGCTATCCCTTATGTCTTGCTTGGGGGGGTGCTTCCCAATCCCCGTCTTTCGAAAGTGTATGAGGGTATCGAGCTGTGCAAGAGAGAGAACGTTGATTTCCTGCTTGCTGTAGGAGGTGGGTCGGTCATCGACTCAGCCAAGGCCATCGGCTATGGTCTCTACCACGAGGGGGATGTTTGGGACTTCTACATCAAGAAGCGGGAAATCCTGGGCTGCTACCCGGTGGCAGCAGTATTGACCCTCTCTGCCGCTGGAAGCGAGATGAGCGACAGCTCGGTCATCACCAACGAGGAGGGATGGCTCAAGCGAGATGCAGTTTCCGACTCAAGCCGTTGCAAGTTCTCCATTCTCAATCCCGAATTGACCTATACGCTTCCCGAATACCAGACCATGTGTGGTGCTGTGGATATCATGATGCACACCATGGAGCGGTATTTCACTGCCGGCGATCACATGGCACTGACCGATGAACTGGCGGAGGGAGTCCTTCGCACCGTGCATCAATCGGCGTACCTGCTCAAGGAGAATCCGCTGGACTACGATGCCCGGGCGAATGTGATGTGGGCGAGCAGTCTCTCACACAACAGCCTGACCGGAATGGGCAATGCGAGTGGGGGTGACTGGGCCCCGCATATGATCGAGCATGAGATCGGGGGGCTGTTTGACGTAGCCCATGGAGCAGGCTTGGCTGCTGTTTGGGAGGCGTGGGCACAGTATGTCTACAAGACCGATCCCACTCGGTTTGCCCGGTTCGGCAATAAGGTGTTTGGTCTTCCCCTGACCGATGATGCACAGAAGGATGCCTTGGCGGCCATAGCAGCGATGGTGAATTTCTTTGTGGACGTCAGGATGCCGAAGAACCTGAGGGAACTGGGGATCAATCCCACCAAGGAAGAGATGCTCAGGATGGCAAGTCAGGCTACCAACCATGACACAAAGACCATCGGCAGTTTCCGGAAACTGGGCCAGGAGGATATTGTCAGGATTCTCGAATTCGCAAATCGTTGATTCGAATCGCGGTTAGTCCGGAGCATTCCCGAGGCGGGGATGCTCCGGCATTGTTTTCCGCTTATCCCTTTTCAAGGCCCCTCTTATCCCGTATACTTGGCTTGGCCCTTGTGCCAAAACCTTATGAGAGAGAGGCTTTTCATGCCACAGGAAGAAGAGAAGAAGCCTGCAGTGCAGGATCCACAGATACAGGAAAAATTGCTCAAGACCCGCTCGATTCTCCTTTCGGGAGAGATCAACAAGGAGAGTGCAGAATCTGTCATCAAACAGCTGCTCATCCTGGAAGGGGAGAGCAGTGAGCCGATCAAGATTTTCATCAACAGCCCCGGCGGTGATGTTGATGCAGGCTATGCCATCTTTGATATGGCACGTTTTGTCAGTGCACCGGTCACCATGATCGGCATGGGCCTGGTTGCCAGCGCAGCGGCCTTGGTGTTGCTCGCTGTTCCCAAGGAGAGAAGGATAGCCCTTCCCAACTCCACCTACCTGATCCACCAGCCGATGAGCGGGATGCGCGGCGTGGCCACGGACATTGAGATCCATGCCCAGCACCTGGAAAAACTCAGATTGAAACTCGATGCCCTTATTGCC
>RZYT01000442.1 GCA_009930195.1 Spirochaetia bacterium
ATCATAAGCACCTCAAGACTCATTATGACGTCTCCCATGCACAACGAAGTGCTATTGGAGGAACATCAGAGAATTCGTGCATATAAATTGCTCAAGGCGATTGCCAAAAGCGGTGAGTGCTTTTACGAGATTCTAAGGCTGATTGGGCTTTGAGGTTCATTTCCTAGGGAAGTTGGCAATCAAGTAAGTAATGTACTGAAATGAGATTCCTTTATAGCTCCTTTATAGCTAATGGTCTCCTGTAAAGAGCTTTGTCCGTTTATTTGTTTCCTGGTTTTCTTCATCAGCAAGCCTCCAGCAATCTGATGTAGCGATCAGTGAGATTGAAAGCCTTCCTAAATGCCTGCAGTGGGGTTGAACCTCCGAGAATCCTCCTTGGGTAGGTGTTCATCCAGTCCTGGACCTCTTTCACCCTCTTCGTCTTGATGAAGGCGAAGTCTGTTCCCTTGGGCAGGAATCTCCTGATGATGCCGTTGTGGTTCTCGTTGGTTCCCCGTTCGCTGGAGCAGTAGGGATGAGCGAAGTACAGCGTGGTTCTCCTCCCCTTGGTCTGGCTCGATTGCTCCAGCCCTCCGACGTCGGAGAACTCGGACCCGTTGTCGAACGTCACCGAGAGGAAGATCCTGCGGAACAGCCTGCTTCCGAGCTGCCGCTCCAGCCTGTCGAAGGCGCCCTTCACCGACCGGGAGGTCCTGTCCGGCAGCTTGGTGATGATCTCCATCCTGGTGCTTCGTTCCACCAGCGTCAGCAGGCATTGCCTGGACCCCCTGATGGTGCTGTAGACCGTGTCTCCCTCCCAGTGGCCGGCCTCAAGCCTGCTGAGGACTTCCTTGGGCCGATTCTCGATGGAACGGGAGGCGAACTCCACGTTGGAGTGCTTTCTCTTTGCCCTGCCGCCAGATGGCCGTTTCAGTTTCCCTTTCCTGGGCAGGTTCTCCCTCGTCACCCCCGGGATGTCGCCAGCCTCGATCCAGTTGTACAGCGTCTTCTCGCAGATCGTCAGGCCTGCCGGCCAGAGCCCTTCCGACCCCAGTTGCCGCACCACCGCATACGGGCTGTACTGGCGCTCCAGGATCAGAAAGGCAATCATCCCCACCAGCTTGTAGTGCTTGCCCGACTTGGGCGCGGGCCCCTTGTACTTCATCTTCTCCTCTGCGTCCAGCTGGGCATGCTCCGCATTGTACTCGATGCGGATGAACGGAGGGTCGTCCTGCAGGTGCTCCACCATCCCCCTCCTCAGCTCCCTGCTGATCGTCTTGGGACTCTTCTGGAAGATCTTTCCCAGCACCGTAGGACTTCGTTCCTTGCGGTAGCCGTTCCAGCCTGTGTAGTAGTACTGCAGCATCAGCCTCTCGCCCCAATTGAAGTGACTTCCCTTGCAGTGCTCATGCAGTGTAAGCTGTTTGCGTCCCATGGCTCCTCCGTGTTCTTCCTGATTTGTGGTTATTTCAAGATTAGCACGGTCCCCATGGGACTTATTCGTTATTACTCCTCTTCTGTTTTTATGTGGACATTTAATGTTACTGCTCGCG
>RZYT01000443.1 GCA_009930195.1 Spirochaetia bacterium
CTGACCAAGACCAACCTTGCCCAAGGCATCGGCGGTTGAGTACAAGAACACACGAAGAGGAACCATCATGATCGATATCAAGCTTGAGCACATTGTAAAGAAGTACGGCAGTGATGTGGTTGCCGTGGATGACCTGTCGTTGAATTTCGAACCGGGAAGCTTTGTCTGCCTCCTCGGTCCTTCGGGGTGTGGAAAGACCACCACCCTGAGGATGATCAGTGGCTTGGAACGGGCCAATGATGGGGTTATCACCATCGGTGGAGAGGTCTTTGACGCTCCCAAGCAGAATATCTTTGTCCGACCCGAACATCGCAAGCTGGGCTTGGTATTCCAAAGCTACGCCCTTTGGCCCCATATGACGGTGCAGGAGAATGTGGAGTTCGGCCTGAAGATGAAGAAAGTGGGCAAGGAAGAGCGGGGGAGGATTATCACCGAATCGCTCGACCTGCTGCGCATGGGTGCCTACCGCAAGCGCTATCCGGCAGAACTCAGCGGTGGGCAGCAACAACGCGTTGCCCTAGCTAGGATGTTGGCAGTACAACCTGACATTCTGTTGCTGGACGAACCACTCTCAAACCTTGATGCAGCCCTCCGCTTGGAGATGCGCTCGGAGCTCAAATCCCTGCACGAACGGTTGGGGAGTACCATCGTCTTCGTTACTCACGACCAGCTGGAGGCGATGAGCTTGGCTACCCATGTGGCAGTCATGAACGAGGGAAAACTCGAGCAGTATGCAGACCCCATGACCATCTACCTCAAGCCTGCCACTGAGTTTGTTGCAACCTTTGTCGGCAGTCCTCCCATGAATATGGTCAGTCTTGCTAACCACGTGCTACCTGCATGGAAGAACGACTTGCGGATAGCAATAGCCGCTTTCCGCCAGCTGGATGCAAGCGATGAGCGTATCTGCAAAGTAGGATTCAGGAGTGAAACTGTGACACTCCACGCTTTGGACGATGAGACAGAGGTAAAACAGAACCAGACTTGCATAAAGGGTGTGGTGAAGGCTGTTTTGCCAACAGGAGCAGAGCAAGTGGTGAGTGTCATGGTTGATGATGAGCAGTTCTATGTCGTGACGCAACCAAACCTTGCATTTGAGAACGGCGAGACGATCCGTATGCACATCAATTTGGATACGGTCCATATCTTTGACCAGAAGGGATTGAGAGTCTGAAAAGGGGAGCGTGTCCGATGGATGAGATTTCTGTCATCGAAGCAGTACTGAAAGAACTCGCTGGGTATGTGGTGGATCGGTTTGCAGATAGGGAGCACCTTGTTGTCTCAACCAAGGCAAGTCCCACCGATTTTCTGACTGAGGTGGACATCGCTGTCCAGCAGAAGGTCCTCGCACACTTAACCCAGGCTTTTCCCTCTGATCTTTTCATTGCAGAGGAGTCGGGGTTGGACACCTTCAAGGGATCTCCCCCCCCACGTTGCTGGATGATAGATCCGATTGATGGGACCCAAAACTTTCTTCGTGGTCTCTTCCCTGAGTTTGGGATCAGCATTGGCTTTCTCTCCGAAGGAA
>RZYT01000444.1 GCA_009930195.1 Spirochaetia bacterium
GAAGAGCTGTGCTGCTTCCAGGAAGCTGGAAACACGGTCTCCCATCCGAGCAAGCACTTCTTTTCTGTCTGGGAGGAGCAAGCCACTTGCATAGGCAAATGGATCAAGTTCCAAAGTCGCCTGTACATATGCTTCACCTTCAGCGTCCCTGCCCAGCAACTGCAGCACCTTTGCCTTCAGAAAGCGTGCATGCAGTGAGTGGCTGTTCTTCACCAGTGAACGCTCAGCAAAGAACAGTGCCTGCTCATGTGCACGCTTCTTGCAAGCCAAACAGCCCAAATGGAAGAATGCCATCTCTTGCTGGTTCTTGCTCCACGTCGCCTTGTAGAACCAGTCGTATGCTTCTTCATCCCGTCCCTGGTAGAGCAGGCACAATCCAAGATGATAGAGAGGCTCGCTGTCCTGAGGATTGGGATTTCTTGCCTGGAGTCGCGATATCGCCCTTCTGAAAAGCTCCTCTGCCTGGATGAACAAACCACGCTTCATCAACACCAACCCATAGGAGTTGCAGAGCCTGCTGTCAGAAGGATCGCGAGCGAGCCCTTCCCGATAGTACGGGTCAACCGTGAAGGTAGCATGCCGGTACTGCTCCAGATGGAGGGCAGTAAGCCACAGCTCCTCACAGCTTGCGATATCCTTTGGCTCGAGGGCAGGTTTTGCGGGTTCAGGAAGCTCTGTCTCACCCTGCTCTTGCTCACCGAAACCAAGAATCTGGATACCTTCCGAATCGACAAGCCTTACAGAAAGCATTGATTCAGTTGTACACGCCAGCGTCCATTGCTTACTCTGGGCAGGAGAAAGATCAACAGGTTCAGAGAAGAGTTCCTCGTCTTTTGAGGAGACGATCAGAACCGCCCCCGCAATGGGCTGGGGAGCATACAGACGGACCACAACCTCCCCATCTCCCTTCTCCAAACCTAGCACTGCCTTCAGCGAGGCATTGCTTACCGAGCCCACCTGATGGTAGGGAAGGAAATACTGGGTGAAAGTCTTCTCCTCATAGGGCTTGAGCCATGTAAAGTCAGGCTGGTTGTCCGTATACACCCCGGTCATGAGCTCAATATAGGGACCATTTGCATCGGTGAGATTGCGGTCCCATGCCTTCCCGAAGTCCCCGCACCCCCACGTCCACTGCTTTTTTCCTGGTGATAGGTGATGGTCGGCAATATGGAGAATTCCTGCCTGCTTGGCATAGTCATAGCCTCCTACAAAATCGTAGGAGGAGCGCCACGCCATATAAGAAGTAGGAACCGGAAGGTTCTTATAGCGGGAGATATCCACTCCCCCTGCGTAGGAGTGCTTGTAGTAGACTCCATGCGCTATGGGAAAAGAACTGACATCACGCTTGCCATGGTCGAAGACAGCGGTGACATCGGGGGGAAAGATTGACTGGGTATCATCATGAACCGCTACCGCAGGATTCGCCCACCACAGGAAGGTCTGGTCGAAAGGGGTTGGGTTGTACAGCTGGCCTTCAATCTCGACATACGCTTTGTCCGGGTAGAGGGAGATGCTGGCAATGGACTT
>RZYT01000445.1 GCA_009930195.1 Spirochaetia bacterium
GCATCACCGACAGCATTTTCCTGGGCAGGGCGGTGGGAGAACTGGCTCTTGCCGGCCTGGGTTATGCATCCCCTGTCCAACTGTTTCTGGTTGCGTTCGCCCAAATGTTCGGAGCAGGCTCGGCATCTCTGATCAGCCGGGCTTTGGGAAAGCAGGACGAAAAAAGAGCCGGGTCGGCATTCAGCGCTGCCTTCATAGCCCTTATGCTGACCGTTTGCAGTCTGGCCCTTCTCTTTTTCCTGGCACCTTCATTGCTTCTGAAAGGTGACAACCCTGCCGTCAAGGGACAGGCTCTCTCGTATTTGGTTGTCCTGTTGCCCTTCACCCCGTTCTTCTGTGCCTCCACGTTCTTTGCCGCGATTCTGCGCTCCGAAGGAAAGGCAGGGAAAGCCCTGCTGCTTCTCTTGCTGGGCAATGGCGTGAACATAGTCCTGGACGCCCTTTTCATCCTGAAGTTCGGCTGGGGCATCCAGGGAGCTGCGCTGGCTACCGCCCTCGGCCATACAGGTGCATGCATCTATGCATGCTCGCTTCTGATGCATAAGAAATTGCTGCTTCGGCCGCACAAGCCTGCATTCCCACTTCTCAAGGAGATTGTTCCCCTCGGCCTTCCCTCCTTGGTCCGTCAGCTGGGAACCACGCTCATCATCGCCACCGTCAATGCCTTGCTGATCAAGACTGCAGGGCAGGCGGCTTTGGCTTCATACACGATCATCAACCAGCTGACCATGCTCGCCTACCTGCCCCTTTCCGCCTTGGTGATGGGCTTCTCCCCCATTGCAGGCTTCAGCTATGGAGCAGCGAATAGTAGGAGGCTCGCTTCTTTGAATAAGCTCTCCCTTCTGTGGCAGCTTGGTATTGCAATGGTGCTGCTTGGCGTCTTCCAAGTGTTCACCCGTCCGGTGACAGTGCTCTTCAGCAGTGATGAAACCCTCATCGCCTCAACCATCCCCTTGGTTCGCATCGTGCTGGCAACCATTCCCCTCATCGGAATCCAGAGCCTGGGAGCAGCATACTTTCAGAGTATCGGCAAGAGTTTGCAGTCGTTGCTGCTGTGGACCAGCAGGCAGTTCCTTCTGCTGTTACCTCTGCTTCTCATATGCTCTTACTTGTTTGGCCCCAAGGGCCTGTGGTTCGCCTTTCCTCTCTCGGATGTGCTGGCCGGAGTGCTGACGCTTGTGCTTCTCAATCAAGAGAGAAGAAAAGAATTCTCGTTTCCGAAGTAAGAACTGAGATTGTATGATTATATAGGCCAAACGCCCTTGGAGGCATTCCATGCATCATTCTATTCGACGTATACGTATGTTCACTCTGGTCGGTCTTTTAGTATTACTGTTCCTGCTCGCAGGATGCAGATCCCTCGATACGCAGAGTGGCCGGCTCACCCAGGTTTCACTGCTCAATGCACTGTTGCTCGGAGAGTACGATGGATTTGTGAGCGTTGAAGAGGTGAAGACCATGGGGGACACCGGAATCGGGACCTTCGATACCCTGGACGGGGAGATGATCATGCTGGACACAGTGGT
>RZYT01000006.1 GCA_009930195.1 Spirochaetia bacterium
GCCCCGATGCTGTCGTGGTCTATGCTTCCGACAATGCCCAACCCCGCCTTCCAAGCCGCATACGCGGCTGCAGAAGGCTCATAGGGGCTGAAGGAGTAGGTGGTGTGCACATGGTTGTTCACCTCCTCCAGCACTGTTCTTGTCAGACTCCCCTCCCTGATGGCCTGCCCCAGGTTCAGGGCAGCATCCAGTCGTGTCTGCTTGCTGGGGTCAGAGAGCTGTTCTTCCCACAATCGGATATCCATGCTTTGGTCACACTCCCTTCTTGCTGGTACGGGCGAACTCCCCATCGGTATAGTTGTGCTTCGGCTGATACCCATCCAACGGCAGGATCTGCTCATGGATTGCATCCAGGATCGTGCTGGCCTGGGCGAAATAGTACTCTTCCATTTCTGCAGGCGGGGTGATCCAGTTTTTGGAACCGACGACGATCGGAGGAGCATCCAGTGCTTCGAAGGCAAGCCTTCCCAGATTCGATGCAACGGTATGCAGGTAACTGCCACGCTCGCTGCTGTCGGTCACCAGGACGCAACGGCCGGTCTTCTTCACCGACTCCACCAAGATCTCGTACTTGAGGGGGTTGATCCACCTCAGGTCGATCACCTCAGCCTCCACACCGCGCTTGGCGAGCTCATCGGCCGCCTTGGTTGCCGTATAGAGGGCTGGTCCCAAGGCAATGAGGGTGATGTCCTTACCCACTCGCTTGACTGCAGGTTCTCCCTCGGGAATCTCATAGTAACCTTCGGGTACTCCTTCCTTGACGAACATCTCCCCGATGCCGTAGAGCTTCTGGCTCTCA
Source organism: Spirochaetia bacterium (assembly GCA_009930195.1). GTDB lineage: Bacteria > Spirochaetota > Spirochaetia > Sphaerochaetales > Sphaerochaetaceae > Sphaerochaeta. The sequence goes on from RZYT01000006.1 coordinate 800, forward strand.
AAGAAGACCACCGGGTCGGTACCGCGAAGGGCGTAGTTGAGCATGCCCTTCACATCATACGGGGTTGCCGGATACATCGCCTTCAGGCCGGGTACGCTGGCAACCATGCTGGTCCACTCCTGGGAGTGCTGGGCGCCGTACTTGTTGCCAACCGAAACACGGAGCACCAGGGGCATCTTCAGCACACCGGCACTCATTGCCTGCCACTTGGGCATCTGGTTGAACACTTCGTCCCCTGCACAGCCGAGGAAGTCGCAATACATCAGTTCGACAACCGCTCTTCCTCCGGCCATTGCATACCCAACCCCACTGCCGACAATGGCACTTTCGGAGATCGGGGAGTTGAAGAAGCGTGAGGGCGGAAGCAGTTCGGTCAGGCCACGGTAACAGGCGAACGCGCCACCCCAGTCACGATGGTCCTCCCCATAGGCAACCATGGTGGGATCGATGGCAAAGCGATGGGCCATCGCCTCAAAGACGGCATCGCGATACTGGTACTGACGGGCCGACGGCAGCTCCTTGCCACTCTCGTCATAGGCATAGCGGCTGCGTTTGGCAATCTGCTGCACGCGAGGATTCTCCTCAAGCTTTTGCAGCAGGATGGGCTCCGCACTGTCCAGCTTCTCCACACTGCCGTTGGAGAACATGACCGACTCGATGAAGGCCTCATCAACCATAGGGCTGAGAACAGGGTCGACCGTGATCTCAAGGGTCTTGCGCATCTTCTCCTCAAGCTTTGCATCAAAGGCATCAAGGTCTGCCTGGCTGACCAGCTTGTTCTCAATAAGGTAGTTTCCGTAGGAGACGATGGGATCCTGGTTGCGGAACGCTTCCAACTCCTCCTTGGTGCGGTAGGTCATCGCATCACTGGGGCTGTGGCCGCTGTAGCGGTAGGTCAGCGTATCGAGGAAGGCAGGACCTTCCCCCTTGAGCAGGATGGCCTTCTTCCTGGCCGTAGCATCTGCAACCGCCAGGGGATTGAAGCCATCGACACGCTCGGTGTGCATCGAGCGCTCGTTGATACCCGCACCAACGCGTGCAGCCACCTGGTAGCCCATGGTTTCCCCGATCGGCTGGCCTCCCATGGCGTAGAGGTTGTCGAAGCAGTTGAGCAGGAATGGGGGATAGCCGGGATTTTCCTCCCACAGTGTCTTGTACTGGTCCATGGAAGAGAGCACAAGTCCTTCATAGACCGGGCCGCGGGCCAAGGATCCATCACCGATGTTGGCAATGACGATTCCCTTCTTGCGGTTGATCTTCTTGAAGAGCGCAGCCCCTACGGCAATGGTGCACGAACCGCCTACGATGGCGTTGTTGGGCATGGAGCCGAAAGGCTTGAAAAAGGTGTGCATGGAACCACCGAGACCTGCATTGAAGCCGGTCTTCTTGGCATAAATCTCAGCAAGCGCTCCGTAGAGCACGAAGTGCTCGGCCAGCTCACGGACGCTCTCAGCGGGGAAGTGTTTCTCCACCACCCTGTAGGTTTGGCCGTCCATGAAGGACTGCATGATGGAAAGCAGCTCTGCGTCCTCCATCTTGTGGATTGCAGAGAGGCTCTTCGCCAGGATTTCCCCATGGCTTCGGTGGCTTCCGAAGATCTGGTCCTCGGGATCGAGCACCATCGCCTGTCCGACGGCAGCACTCTCCTGGCCTGCACTGAGATGGGCAGGGCCCTTGTGGTTGTAGGAGATGCCCTGGTAGACACCCTCTTTCTTGATGGTGTCCAGCATTGTCTCGAACTTGCGGATCAGGAGCATATCGTAGTAGGCGCGGATCAGGCGATCCTTGCCGTACAGTTTGAGTTCCTTCTTGAAATCACTCTGGTACTGGTTCACCGGGATCGGAGCGATGGTGAGCGTCTGTTTCTCCCTGAGTTTTGCGGGATCGAATGAAAGGGTCCTGGCCATGTGAAATCTCCTTATCTGTAACCCGTTAGAGGGTATGGTCGAGTGCGAAACAAGCGTCCTTGATCAGTTCCGATACGCTTGGATGGGGAAATACTATCTCTTTGACATCCTGCACACGCAGTTCAGCCTCGATGAGGGCGGCTGCGCCCCAGATCATCTCACTGCTGTACGGGCCGAGCAGGTGGATGCCCACAATCACCTGGGTGTCACGATGGCAGATGACCTTCACCAAACCTGAGGCCTTCTTGCCATGCTCGGCCAGAAAGCGTCCGTTTGCCCTCATCTGCACTGTCTGGGAACGTACGGGGATGCCAAGCTTCTCAGCTTCGCGCTCCGTCATGCCGGCCCCAGCCGACTCCGGGTTGCCGTAGACAGCCCAGGGGATGGCATGGTAGCGCATGCGCATCTGCTTGTTGCCGAAGATGTTTGCCACCGCAACCTCTGCCATGCGCGAAGCACTGTGGGCAAGCAGGGAACGGCCGTTCACATCGCCGATGGCATAGACGGAGGAGAGGTTGGTCTGCATGCGGTCATTGACCACGACTCCCCTGCGGTCGATATCCAGTCCCAGCTGCTCCAGGCCCTGGGTGTTGGGCTTCCTGCCTACACTCATCAAAACCAGCGAGGCGGGAACCGCCTGCCTAACGCCCTTGGCATCGGTATAGCGGACTTCTTCCGCCGTTATCTCCTCAACCTTGCAGCCGAGGTGGAAATCCACATCCTTGAGTTCACGGCGCATGAGCTTTGCAAACTCGCCGTCCATCATCGGAAGGATCTCGCTCATCATCTCAATGACGGTGACCTTGGTCCCGATCATGGAGAAGAAGGAGGCAAACTCAACGCCGATGACCCCGCCGCCGATGACGACCAGGGAGGAAGGAATCTCGGCAAGCGACAGGATCTGGTCGCTGGTCAGTACATGCGCCAGCTTGGAACCGGGAATCGGGGGAACAAAGGGGGACGAGCCGGTGGCAAGTATCAGATAGGAGCCTTCATAGGTGGTCTCTCCCACCTGGATGTGATGAGCATCCAAGACCTTCGCCTCACCTAAGACCACAGTCACCTTGTTCGCTTTCATCAGGTATTCAATTCCGCTTCTCAGCGTCTTGATCGTCTCTTCCTTCCAAGCCATGGCATCGGCAAGACTGAAGGTGACCCCTTCGGCCCTGACGCCGAAGCGCTCCCCTTCCTGGGCATGCCGATACTGCTTGGCACTGTTGAGCAGGCTCTTGGTCGGGATGCACCCCCAATTGGTGCACACCCCGCCGAACTGGTCTTTCTCGACCAGCAACACCCGCTTGCCCAAGGCACCGGCCCGTTCTGCAGCCACATAGCCGCCGGGGCCGCTGCCGATAACCATCAAATCATACTGCTGCATACATGCGCTCCTACAATGCCATCAAAAGGTCGATCTTGGCGATATTGTCCATCAGGCTGCGCAAGAAGCGTGCTGCATCAGCACCATCAACAGCTTGGTGATCCATCGTAAGCGACAGGCCGATGTGCTCGATGAACGTTACATCGCCATCCTCATCCTCAACCGGCTTGAGGGCGATGGTTCCCACCCCGAGAATTGCCACCTCAGGAACATTGAGCACCGGGGTGAATGCCTCGATGCCGAAGGAACCGACATTGCTGACGGTAAAGGTGGAACCGGTCAGATCGTCCGGTGCTATGGTTCCGTCCTTGCACTTGCCGACCAAGGCCTTCGTCTGAAGCGAAAGCTGCTTGAGGCTGAGCATGTCACTGTTTCTGAGCACGGGAACCAACAGTCCCTTGGCCGTATCGGTTGCCACGCCCAGATGGACATGGCCAAAGCGGAGCATCCGGTCTCCCAAGAAGTGTGCGTTGAACGCAGGGTACTGCAACAAGGTTCTGGAGACGGCAAAGAGCACCAGATCATTGATCGTGATGCCTCCAAGGCCGAGTTCGGCACTGCTGGCCTTGAAATCGGCACGCAGGCGCTTGAGCGCCCTGGCATCAGCCCATGCATGCAATGAGAGCTGGCAGGTGGAGTGGATCGACTCCATCATCCTGCGCGCCGTCACCTTGCGCACGCCCTTGACCGGGATCTCGGTCACTTCCTCAGCAAGCGCCGGCACAACAGAGGCAGGCACCTTGGCCAAGTCGGATGCAAGCACCCTGTTGCCGATGCCACTGCCCTGCCGGGGAGCGGCAAGCCCCTCTTCCAGTGCCTTTTGGCGGGCAAGCGGGGAGAGTGGCTGGCCTTTGGCTGCCAACACGTCGCGTTCAATGATCCTTCCTTTCGGGCCTGAAGCCTGGAGGGAATCGAGGGGCAAGCCCTCTTTCTCGGCAAGGGCCTTCGCACGGGGACTGGCACCCAGAGCCTGGACAGAGCTCTGCGGGGAAACAGGGCTCGCTGCCTTGGCCTCGGGGACCACGGATGCTTCCTCTTCCTTGACTTCTTGCGGTGCAGCTGCAGAGGGAAGTTCCACCTTCTCCCCCGCTTCCCCAATGACGGCAACGCTTTGCATCACCGGTACCTCATCGCCCTCAGCATAGAGCTGTGCAAGCAGCACACCCTCTGCGGTAGACTCAACTTCGATGGTGGATTTATCCGTCTCCGCCGAACACAGGATATCACCGACGGAGACTTTGTCCCCTACAGAAACCTTCCATTCGACGATGATGCAGGACTCAACCGAGTTTCCCTGCTTGGGCATCACTACTTGCTGTGCCATCTGAATACTCCTCTATTGTGCAATGATGACCTCAACCCCCTGCTCCTCGAGCGCGGTGATGAGGTCACGGGGAAAGCCACTGTCGGTGACAATGGTATCAATCTCTGTAACTGGCATGATTCTGACAAACCCACGGTTGCCGACCTTCGATGAGTCGACGCAGAGCACCCTTCTCGTGCCCTGGCTGCACATGCGCTGAACCACCTGTGCGTTCTCCACCAGGCTGGTGGTGAGGCCATGTTCCAAGGTGAACCCGTCGGTACCGAAAAACGTGGTGATGACGTGGTAATCCTCAATCTGGCTGATGGCGGCAGGTCCTACCAGAGCTTCCGCCTGGGGACGGTACTCGCCTCCCACCAGGGTGACGTTCAGCTGGGAGTTAGCCCGTGCATAGGGAAGAATGAGGGCCGAGTTGGTCACCACCTTCACATTCCGTTTTCCAAAGAGATACCGGGGGATCAGGGAGCAGGTCGAACCGTTGGTGATCATGATGCAATCATTGTCCTTCACCAAGGAAGCCGCACATTTGGCGATTGCTTCCTTCTGGGAGGTATTCGAACCATCCCTGAACGAAGCTTGGGGGGAGGAAGCGACCACCACCCTGCCATGGGAACGAACCACCAGACCTTTTGCATCAAGGTCTCTCAAATCGCCTCTGATGGTGACTGCAGACACCCCAAGCTCCAAACTGAGCCGGGTGACCGGATACTCTTCTCCACTGCGCAGCAACTGGAGAATCTTTTCCTCACGAGGGGAGAGCCCTAGCATAGTATTTGCTCCTGCTTTCTATTTGCTTTCGTAACACTTTCGATTCTATTATGTTTCTCTAGATAAATCAAGAGAAAGTGTTACTCCAAATGAAACACCTCTTCGAGGGGGAGCGAGATGGGGGAATTGTCTGGATGTGTCTCCATGATATCAGCCATATACGCCCACCACTTCTGGACAATCGGGTTTGTCCCAAGATCCTGGGAGCCGCTGGTACCCCGAACTTTCTGGAAGGCGAACAGTCTCCCGCTCTCCCGATCCAGGAAAATCGAGTAGTCATACACCCCGCTCTCGCTGAGCAGTGCCTTGAGCTCCGGCCAAATGGCATCATGCCGCTTCTGATACTCTTCCTCAAACCCTTTTTTCAATTGCATCACAAACGCCTGTCGCATCATTCACTCCTATCGTTGTGCCTGAAGCCGAAGCTTTCGGTTTGCCTTGTAGAGATCCAGCAGCCTCGGCAGCAATACTGCACTGATCAGAAGGCTTCCGATGACAATGGTCATCAGCGTCCCGCTGAACTTGAGCAGGCCCATGCCGAACTTCAGATAGCCGACCAAGAGAGAGCCGAGGAAGACCCCGAAGACTGTACCACGTCCGCCGGTGATGGCAACTCCACCCAGGACGACCAAGGTGATGATCTCCAGATCCCAGCCGGTGGCGATGTTCGAGCGGACCGAGAGGATGCGGCTTGCCAGAAGCACGGCAGTCAAACCACAGAAGAACCCGGTGATGGTGAAATTGATGACCCTGGTAAGCTTCACATTCACCCCGCTGAACCGTGCAGCCTCTGCACTGTTTCCGATGGCATACAGCCTTCTGCCGTAGGTCGTCTTGTGCAGGATGAAGGCAAACACCAGCATCAGTACCAAGTAGAGGACAAATTCAAAGGGAATGATGGTTCCCTTGATGAACTCCTGGCCGAAGAACCCGAACCCTTCGGGAAAGGTTGTGCGGGCCTGGTCACCCAGCAGTCCGATGGAGATGCCACGAAAGATGGATTGGGTGGCCAAGGTCACGGCAATTGCAGGCATATCCAGACTCGTGATCATCAGACCGTTGAAGAGGCCTGCAAGGGTTCCTACCAAGAGCGAAAGAAAGATAAGGGAAGGAATCGATGCCCCACCCTGGGCTGCAGAACCCACCACATACGCACAGAGTGCGATGATGGACGCGATGGAGATGTCGATATCCCCACACATGATGATGAAGATCATCGGCAGGGCCATGATCGCCTTCTCAGAGAACTGGAAGGAAGCGTTCATCAGATTGAACCAATCCAGGAAGTAGGGGGTCCTGAGGGTAAAGAATACGAATACGCCGATGAAGATGATGACCAGCAGCACTTCCCACTTAGTGAAGAACTCGATCAGCCGGTTCTTCAGCGACATTTCATTGATGAGGCGGCCTTTGGCCACCAGGTCTCGCTGTCCTTCCATCTGCTAACCTCTCCTCTGTGCAAGTAGCTTCTTGTTCTTGTGCTGGTCAGATAAGGTATTGAGGGCCAAGGCCAGCAGGATGATCAGGCCCTGGACGAATGTCTGCCAGAATACCGAAAGATAGATGACCGGCAGGGCGTTGGTGACAACCCCCAGAAAGAGGGTCCCCAGCACCACACCGATGATGCCGCCGGCCCCGCCGGAGAAGTTCACACCCCCCAGGACACAGGCAGCGACTGCCTGCATCTCAAAACCGGTTGCCATCTCATTGACCGCCGATGCATAGCGTGCGGTCCACAGCGCCCCTGCAAGACCACAGAGGGCCCCACTGACCAGAAAGACCACCACACGTACACGGTTCTCGTTGACACCGACAAACTTGGCAGCGGTCGGGTTGCCCCCGATGGCATAGATCTCACGCCCGGTGCGGGTGAACCTGCTGAAGTAGTAGCAGAGTGCAATGACAAAGAAGGCTATCCAAAGCAGGATGGAGATACCGATGAAGGTGGTCCGAGGCAGGGCGATGTACGAAGGGCTCATCTCATGGGCGGTGACCCAAGTGCCCTTGCTGAGGAGAAAGGTCATGCCACGGTAGATGTTCACCGTCCCCAAGGTGGTGATGATCGGGGGAATCTTGCCATAGGCAACCAGAATGCCATTCACCAGGCCCATGGCAACACCGATGGCGATTCCCAGCAAAAGCAGCAAGGCAGGACTCAACTCTGGATGCGACTCATTGACCATACCGCAGGCCATGCCGGAGAAGGCGATGATGGAGCCTACCGAAAGATCGATACCCCCGGAGAGAATGACATAGAACTCACCAATGGCAACGATGGAAAGGATGGCCATATCGTTGAGGATGGTGGAGATATTCTTCATCGACAGAAACTGAGGACTCCGCACCGATATGGGCACCAACAGGACAAAGAGCAGAAGAATCAGGGTCGACTCCCTTCGTGCAAAGGCTTTTTTGACAAAGGAGGCTAAAGATCTATCGTCAGGCATGGGTATCCTCCATCACAGTTGTGGCAATAGCGGCCTTCATGACCGACTCGGCGGTGGCTTTCCGTGCATCAAGAATTGCCGTCTGGCACCCTTCGTGCATGACCAGGATGCGATCGGCCATACCCAGGACCTCGGGAAGCTCACTGCTGATGAGAATCACCGCAACCCCTTTCTGGGCCATATCACAGACAAACTGGTGCACCGCAGCCTTGGTGGCCACATCGATGCCTTTGGTCGGCTCGTCAAGGATAAGGATCTTCGGACTGGTTCCGATCCATTTGGCAAGCACCACCTTCTGCTGGTTTCCGCCCGAAAGCGTCTCTGCATCGACATGATACCCGGCTGCCTTGATCTCCATCTGACTGCCGTGGTCCTGCACGTAGGCCTGCTCCTTCCCTGCTCTGGTCACCAAGCCCTTGTAGGAGAGCTGTTTCAGCACGGGAAGGGAGATATTCTTGGTCAGACTCATCTTGAGCACCAGACCTTGTTTCTGGCGGTCCTCGGGAACCAGGGCGATGCCCCGCTTCATGCTCTCTTTCGCTCCCTTGGGACTGAACGGCTCGCCGAGCAAGCTCATGGTGCCCCCACTCGCCTTGTCGATGCCGAAGATGGTCCGCACCACTTCGCTGCGGCCGGCCCCCACCAGACCAAACAGCCCCAGGACCTCGCCCTCGTGGAGCGTGAAGCTGATGTCCTTGAAGGCCCCAAGCTGGCAAAGCTTCTCAACGCGGAGCACTTCCTTGCCTTTCTGCATCTGGTGTTCGGGATACAGCTGGTCGATCGAGCGGCCGATCATCATGTTGATGATGGTATCCTCGTTGCTGTCGGCAACCTTGCCTTCCCCAATATACTGTCCATCACGGAATACCGTGTAATAGTCGCAAATCGTAAAAATCTCATCAAACTTGTGGCTGATGAAGAGGATTGCCTTGCCTTGCTCCTTGAGCGAGCGGACAATCCTGAAGAGGTCTTCGACCTCCCGCCCGGTGAGGGCGCTGGTGGGTTCGTCCATGATGACCAGTTTGGCATCGAGACTGAGCGCCTTGGTGATCTCCACCATGTGACGCTTTGCAACACTCAGGTTCTTGACCAGGGTATCCGGGTCGATATCAAGCTGCATGCGGCCCAACAGTTGCCTGGTCTGCTCGGTCATTGCCTTCCAGTCGAGTGTTTTGGTACGTGGATTGCGCAGATGGTGCCCCATGAAGATGTTCTCGGTAACCGTAAGCTCGGGAAACATCGAGGCTTCCTGATGAATTGCAACGATTCCTGCCGCTTGGGCATCGATGGCGTTTCGGAATGAGATGTCCTTTCCTTCAAAGGTCAATGTACCGCTGGTGGGAATGTACACACCGGTGAGCACCTTCACCAAGGTTGACTTCCCTGCCCCGTTCTCACCGATCAGTGCATGCACTTCCCCGCTTCTGAGCGTAAGATGCACATCGTCAAGGGCTCTGATGCCGGGGAAAATTTTCGTGAGGTTGTGAACCTCCAACAATGCGTCTGGCATTGTTCCTCCTTGGTTTGCACCGAAAATCGAAGGCTCCCGCCCGAAGGCAGGAGCCAATGGTAGCAGAATCCTAGAAAATTGCTGCGAACTGCTCGATGTTGCCCTTGTTGAAGACATAGGGGGTGCTCATGTAGATGAGTCCGTCCTTCTCAACCTTGACAGAGTTCATGCGTCCTGCGGGAATGACATCGCCGACAGCACCATTGTTGGTTCCATCGATGAGCGCATTGAGGATGTAGGTGGAGGTGTAGCCGAGATCGATCGGATTCCACAGAGCCATCTGGCGGCAGGTGTCGTCGAGGATGTAGCCTTTCATCTCGGAGGGAAGGCCGAGACCGGTCACTTCCACAACGCCGATTTTGTTGGCGTCCTTCACAGCCTGTGCGGTAGCCAAAAGTCCGACAGTGGTCGGGCAGATGATAGCCTTCAGGTTGGGGTACTTGTTCATCAAGGAGACAGCTTCACGATAGCTCTTGTCCGGGGCATCGTCACCATAGACGACTTCCACGAGCTTCATCTTCGAATACTTTGCATCCTTGATCTCTTCCTTCATCCAGTCAATCCAGAGGTTCTGGTTGGTGGCCTGGGCGGAAGCGGACAGGACGGCGACATCACCGGTGTAGTCGGTCAGCTCTGCAGCGAGTTGGATCTGCTGGCGGCCAATGAGCTCTGCATTGCTGGGCAGCAGGTCGACGATGCGTCCGCCAACGTTGATGCCGCTGTCAAAGCTGATGACCTTGATGCCTGCAGCCATGGCCTTCTTGGTCACGGGAATCAGTGCATCGCTGTCATTGGCGCTGATGGCAATACCATCAACACGCTGGGCGATGAGGGTCTCGATGATCTCAATCTGACCCTCGGCAGTTGCCTGCGGGGGGCCCATGTAGGTGGTCTTGATCCCACCGATTTCTCCGGCGGCTTCCTGACTTCCCTTGAAGACTGCATCAAAGAATCCGTTTCCCATGCTCTTTACGAGAATGACGATCTCTTTGTCACCCTTCACAGCTTCTTCCTTGGTTCCCTGGGCAAACAAGCCCGTGAAGACCAAGCTGGCGATGAGTACAAACAACAACGCTCTTTTCATGATAACACTCCTTTTGCTGAATCATCCCGGAAATACCGGAATCTATTTGTACCTGGACTGGCCAGGGCAAACAGCGAATCACAGCATGTGTCACACCTCCCAGACTCCGATGTTGCCACCGAAGGACACCTACTGTTACCTATAAGTGTGACAGCTTTTTGAGATTCTGCAATGACTGAATAGTCATTTTTTAGCACGATTTGCTCACACTTATGAAACAAAGCCCAAACGAAAGCCAAACAACGGGGAAAACAAACGAAAACCATGGAAATAGTGATTTGATTTTATTTCGATTGCTTTGCAGAAAAGAGCACTGAACCCAAGAATCCAACGAAGGTCTGCTGCAGCAGTATGCCCAGAATCACGGGAAGCGAAACGCGTGGAGGGAAGAACTGTGTTGCAAGGATCAAGGCGGCGCTGATGTTGCGCATCCCCCCGGTATAGGTCATGGAGACCACCGATGCACGGTCTGCTTTCAAGAGATGGGTAGCCAAAAACCAGATTACGACGAAGCTGAGGGCGATCACCAGCACATTGACCAGAGCCAACGGGATGTAGAGCCAGGAAAACGCCAGTTTTCCGGAAAGCTGGCCGATGTGTATCACCACCACGGAAACCAGCAGGAGCTTGATGAACGGGTTGAGATACGGAACCGCCACTTTCGATGCCTTCGGGAAATACTGGCTGAAGAGCATCCCAAGCAGCGAGGGAATGACAATCATGATCATCAGGCTGGTGATGATACCCTTGCTGTCGAAGACTACCGAGGCATCGGTGAGCAAGCGTATCGTCAGCGGGGTGATGAGCGGAGACAGGAGGGTGTCCAGCAGGATGAGGGAGAGAGCCAACGGACCGTCCCCATCAAAGATGGTGCACCAGATGAACGAGGATACGGCAATCGGGATGGACGAGAGGAGAATGAAGCCGGTGACCAGGTCCGGATCGCTGAATACCAGGGAGGCAACCACCTTGGTCAGCAAAGGAAGCAGGACGTGGGCACTGACAAGCACAAAAAGAATGTCCTTGAGCCGACGCAGGGCAAGAGCAAATTGCCGGTAGCTGATACCCAAGGCTCCCACAAACGTGATGATGGCGAAAAAGACCGTACTCAGCTCCTTGAATGGGGCAAGACGCGAACCCAAGAGCAAGCCCAGAGCCACCCCGATGGGGGTGACAAAGGGCATTGCCTTGTTGCACTGTACGTTCAGATGCTCAAGTGTCATCCGGCAGACCTGCCTCAGGAGGTGGAAACCTGGGAGCGATACTTTTCCACTTCCCAGTTTCTGATGAAGTTGATCATCGCCTCGTCCATGAACCGCGGCCCGCCGAAGCTCTCACTGTACACGCTGATGGCCACCGTATCGAAAAAGAGGGGAAGCGGCTTCTCCCCCAGGGAGAACACACCCAGGTTCTGGACACAGACAATCTTCGGTGAACTCCCATGCTCCCGCTCAAACTGCACGAACGCCTTCTTCACCTCAGCACCCTCATCGACCCACAGCGGCTTGAACCCCGCATAGACAATGTGGTCCGGGGTGAACGATGAGGAAACCTTGGCAAAGGAGGAGCGGTCGGCGAGAATCCTTTTGAACTCCACCGTGTTTCTGAAGAGAACCTTTTCCTTGCCAAAAGCCTGCAGCACATCCATCACCTGGCCAACCTTTACCTCATCCGCCCCAAGGTCGGTGAAGTCGGGTTTGCGTACCAGCTGGGCCTCGATGGTTCCCAGAACCTTTGCATAGACCTGCTCGATTTCCCCTAGGCTTTGGCCACCAACGAAGATCCCATGGTTTTGCAGGAAAATCAGCGAATATACCTTGCCCGTCTTTGCCTGGTGTTCGACAAGACGTTCGCGCACGATGTTTGCAAGGATGAAGCCCGGTTTGACCAACTCCACCCAAAGCGCATCGCCAAAGAGCCTATGGACGGAAGCTTCCCCCTCCTGGGCACAGGTCAGGCCGTTGACCAGGGCAGGATGCAGGTGCACCACGTAGGGGAACGGGAGCAGTGCGTGCAGCAACGCCTCAACCGACGGACGTGCAGTCTCCCCTTCCAGGCGGCAGAACATCATGTCCTTGAGCACCTCGTCCTCACGCTCCTCGTCATCCTGGCTGTACTGCTTGTGCCAGATCTGGTCCAAGAGATCGAGGTCCATGCGCACAAACCCTTCCTTTCCGATGGTTCCCAGTGCATGGCCGCTTGCCTTGACAAAAAGGGTTCTCCCCTCCTTGTAGGAGGTGTTCCCCCCACCCAACAGCACAAAGGCAGGATCGCTTCCGTACCGACGGGAGTGTTCCAACAGCTCTTGCAAACTCATGAACGCTCCTTGAGAACCGAGTTCTCGTACTCTCCGATGATTTTGATCAGGTCATCCTCCAGCGGCACGTTGTGCCTGCTGCAGAACTCATCCCAGACCAGACCGAACGGAAGCACATTCTGCAGTTCAAGCAAGGACATGGTTCCATAGCCGTTGCCACCCTCTTCATATTCTATCAGAAGATCGATCGGCTGCAGCAGGGCAAACAGCAAGGCCTTGCGCATTGCCCGCACCCCGGTAACCCACGCTCCGATGCGATTGATCGAGGCATCGAAGAAATCCAGGCCGATATGGGAATTGTCAAGCTTTCCGCTGCGGACCAGCTCCTCGGCTACCATCTTGATCTTGTCGTTGAACAATACCACATGGTCGCTGTCCCAGTGCATGGGACGACTTACGTGCAAGAGAATCTCATCATCGAACAACAGGATTGAGGAGAGTTTGTCAGAGATGTCCTCCTCCGTGTGGAAGTGGCCCATGTCGATGCACAGCATCTTGTTGTTGCGTGCAGCATAGTTCATGTAGAACTCATGCGAGCCGACGACAAACGCCTCGCTCCCGATACCGAACAACTTCGTCTCCAGCGCATCACGCATGAAGGCCGGGTCATACTCGGTCTCAAAGATCTCGTCCAGGCTCTCCTTGAGGATTGCACGGTAGCCGAACTTGTCCACCGTATAGTTCTTTGCACCATCGGGTACCCAGGTATCCAGGATGCAGGGAGAGAGTTGCTGCTCACCGATCCAAGCTGCTATCTTGCGACAGCGCTTGGCATGCTCGATCCAGAAACGGCGGATGCGCTCGTCCTTGCTGGCAAGGGTGTATCCGTCGTCGGCAAGAGGATGGCTGAAAAAGGTTCCGTTGAAATCAAGCGGAAGACCAACCTTCTTGCTCCAATCCACCCAGCCCTGGTAGTGCTTCTCCTCAATCTGGTCCCTATCGACAAAGACCGGGCCGAATTCGCCGTACGAGGCGTGGAGGTTCAGACGGTGCGAACCCGGCACCAAGGTCAGCACTTTCTCGATGTCAGAACGCAGCTGGGCAATGGTCTTTGCCTTGCCGGGATAATTTCCTGTGGTTTGGATGCCTCCTCCCGCAAGTTGGGAGTCGGGGCGTTCGAACCCTCCGACATCATCTCCCTGCCAACAGTGGATCGAGATGGGAATCTTCGCCAGCTGTTCCAAAACCGAATCGGTATCGACTCCATATCGCGCATATCGTGACTTGGCTGTTTCATACGGTGACATGACAAACCTCCTGTGCATTCTGCTCTACACCCATAAGTGTGGCATCTTTTCATCTTTTTACCTTGACAGAATAGTCAAATTCTAGCACGATTTTATCATGTCTAGCTACATACTGCATTCTGCGATGTTTTTTCGGGAAAACCGCTTGCCCCTGAAGGTTCTTCATCGGAATCCCGAGATTCCTTTTTCCTTGCATAGCCACGAGTTCTACGAACTGGTGGTGGTTGCTTCGGGAAAAGGGACACATCTCTTGCAAGCAGAGAGCCGCCCCTTGCAGGAAGGAATGGTCTTCTTTATCAAGCCGGGCACAGTACATGGGTATGCCGACATCGAAGGGTTGGTCCTCTATGACGTCCTCATCGGGGAGAAGGCCTTCTCAGGCCATCTGCCCGACTTGCGGGAAGTGAGCGGGTTTCGGGAAGTCTTTCTCCAGGAAGATAGCAATCTCCCCCTGGTCCATCTCAGCGGACACCAACTCTCAGAAATCCTCTCACTGGTCGGTGCAATAAAAAAAGAGTCTGAAGGTCAGGACTATGGAAACGGGGCCGCTGCATTGGCGTATGCAAAGCTCTTGCAGCTGATGATTCTCATCTGCCGCTTCTACACCTCGCGCAAGGGAACCGTCTACCAGGAAGACCCAAGGCTGCAGGACATCATTGCATATATGGAGAAACACCTCGACCGAAGCATTTCCCTCGAGGAGCTTGTCGGTGTCTCAAACATGAGCGCAAGCACCCTCAATCGCCAGTTCAAGCTCTCCACAGGCTGGTCCCCGGTGGACTTTCACATCCACCGCAGGATTGCCTATGCCTCGACACTATTGCTCACCACGAACCTGAGCATTGAGCGTATCAGTGAGAAAACCGGATTTTCCGATGCCAACTACTTCGCAAGGCAGTTCAGAAGCCACATGCAGATGAGTCCTCGCCAGTACAAGACGCTCTGGACAACCCCCACTGCCGACTAGACTACCACCCCTTTTTTCAGGATGACATTGGCATAGAGTGCAGATTCGCTGGTTGCAATGATGGCGTATGCTTTCTTGCTGCGCTCGTAGAAAGCATACCGCTCAAGATTGCCGAAGCCCTTGAAGTTTGGATCGCCTTCCTTGGCAATCTGCTCAAAGGAGGCCCAGATCGGGGTTTCCACCGCATCCCCTTTGACTTTCTCCATCAAAAAGGCATTGGGGGCATAGCTGTCCAGGGGATAGACGGAAAGCACAGCCCGCAACACCGCTTCCGCCCCATTGCCATCGAGGCGAACCACCCGCTCATTCATGCTTGCAGCGGGAAAATTCCCATCAGCTATGACCAGTTCATCACCATGGCCCATTTCCATGAGAATTTTCAGCAAATCCGGCCCTAGGATTGGGGAAAGCATTTTCAACATAGGTCTCTCCTGCGTAAAATGGATTGCATTTGTACACATCGTGTGCCATACTGCACCTGATGTAAACGATTACATTTCGTATCATATACCAAGGAGGATGGGATGGCAAATAAATCTGAAATGAAATGCATAGGGCCTGAGAGACGCTATGCATCCTCGCTTCCGAAGATCGGCATCAGGCCGGTTATTGATGGAAGACAAAGAGGGGTGCGCGAGTCGCTGGAAGACCAGACCATGAACATGGCCAAGGCTGCAGCAAAGCTGATCAGCGATCATGTATTCCATACTACCGGAGAACCGGTTGAGTGCATCATCGCCGACACCACCATTGGTGGAGTCAGGCAGAGTGCCGATTGTGCTGAGAAATTTGCCAGGGAAGGGGTGGCTGTCACCCTTACGGTAACCCCCTGCTGGTGCTACGGGACCGAGACCTTCGATATGGACCCCCTTACCGTAAAGGCTGTATGGGGTTTCAATGGAACCGAACGACCGGGTGCTGTGTATCTGGCGGCAGTCCTGGCAGCCCACACCCAGAAGGGCCTTCCTGCCTTCGGCATCTACGGGCGCGATGTGCAGGACAACAGTGACACCTCCATTCCCGACGATGTGGCCGATAAGATCCTCCGCTTTGCCCGTACAGCCCTGGCTGTGGCAACCATGCGGGGCAAGAGCTACCTTTCCATCGGCGGCATGTCGATGGGTATCGCGGGCTCCTTGGTCGACCAGGACCTGCTGCAGGACTACCTGGGAATGAGAACCGAGGTGGTGGACATGTGCGAGATCGAACGCCGCATCGCAGAGGATATTCTCGATCCCGCCGAGTACAAGAAGGCCATCGCATGGGTGCGTGAGAACTGCATCCAGGCAGAAGATACCGCAAACGCTCCGGAGAACAGAAGAAGCGATGAGCAGCTCGCCAAGGATTGGGAGTACTGCACCAAGATGACGATGATCTGCCGCGACATGATGGTCGGCAACAAGCAGCTCGAATCCCTTGGCTTCCGCGAGGAAGCGTTGGGACACAACGCCCTCTTCGCAGGCTTCCAGGGACAGAGGCAGTGGACCGACCATTGGCCGAACGGCGACTTCATGGAGACCATGCTCACCACCAGTTTCGACTGGAACGGCATCCGTGAGCCCTATGTCATGGCTACCGAGAACGACCACCTCAATGGCATCAGCATGCTCTTCTGCAAACTGCTGACCAACCGTGCGGCCATCTTCAGTGATGTACGCACCTACTGGAGCCCTGAGTCGGTCGAGCGGGTTACCGGCTGGAAGCCCACCGGTCTTGCCAAGGAAGGCTTCATCCACCTGATCAACAGCGGAGCAACCACCCTCGATGCTGCTGGGCAGATGAAGAACAAGGCAGGCAAAAGCGAGATGAAACGCTACTGGGAGATCACTGCAGAGGACGTGCAGAAGACGCTCGAGAACACCCGCTTCAGTGTCGCCAACTGCGGCTACTTCCGCGGCGGCGGCTTCTCCTCCACCTTCCTCAGCGAGGGCGGCATGCCGCTGACCATGGTTCGCGTCAACCTGGTCAAGGGCGTAGGCCCGGTACTCCAGCTTGCCGAAGGATGGACCTGCGATGTTCCTGATGAGGTCTTCGACACCATCAACAAGCGGACAGACCAGACTTGGCCGACCACGTGGTTCGTGCCCCGCACCAACGGCAAGGAAGGACCCTTCAAGGACGTCTACTCCGTCATGGCGAACTGGGGAGCCAACCACGGTGCACTCAGCTATGGACACTTCGGTGCCGACCTGATCACGCTCTGCTCGATGCTGCGCATCCCGGTATGCATGCACAACGTCGACGAGAAGGACATTTTCCGCCCAAGCGCTTGGTCGATGCTCGGCATGGACAAGGAAGGAGCGGATTTCAGGGCTTGCTCAACATTCGGACCGCTGTACGGTCGCTACTAGATCCCCAAGGATCATTCACCAGGGAGGTTGGCAGATACACTGTCAACCTCTTCTTTTTCTGTATCCTCACCCTTGGCAGCTTGTTTCTCTCATGGCAAGCTACACATTGGAGAAACTGTATGAAAACTCTGGTAGGACAATGGCAAGAGGGCAAAAGTGCCACACAACTGCAGGAACAACAGATCCTGCAGGCAGAACTGGAAACACTGCTGCCCCGCGAGGAAGCCGCCTTGGTGTCGCTGCACCGCCAGGGAGCCGTGTTCAGACTTGTCGAACAAGCGATGCAAGCCTATACCGCAAAAAAGCTGCTGATCCTGCTCGCCATCCAGATAGTAGTCTCCCAGCTTCCCTCCCTCTTCGGGTTTCCCCCAAGCGATGCAAACCTTCCCTACTATGCCCTCTACCTGAGCTTTCTGGTGTTTCCTCCGCTGGCGGTCCTGCTAGCAAGCGACCAGCGTGCTTATCTCTACCGCTTTGTCCTTGCACTCGCCCTGCTCGCGCTCTCCCTCACCTTCACCGTCACCCTGCGCATCAATCCGACAAGCCAAAGCTTTGCACTCAGTGCCCTGCACCTGCCGCTCTTGTGCCTGCTGCTCCTCTCCACCGTCAAACAGAAAACCAACTGGCCGGAGCATATGGCAAAGCATCTGCAAAACCTCTGTGAGGCAGCCCTGCTGACTTTCCTGCTCTTCTGCTCTGTCATGGTGCTGATGATGCTGAGCTTGTTCCTGTTCGAGGCCATCGGCATGGATGTGGAAAGCTTTGTCTCCAGCTTTGTGCTGACTGCTGTCTTTCCAGCCCTGCCTTTGCTTGCATTCTATCTTTTGGGAACCAGAAACCTGGGTATGGGGACACTCTTGCGCCTTCTGGCCAAGCTCTTTCTTCCCCTCTTCACTCTTATGATGGCGGCCTTCCTGATAGCCCTGTTTGCCGGAAAGGGAAGCTTCACAGAAGACCGCAGCCTGCTTTTGGGCATCGATCTTCTGCTTGCCTTGGTGTTGCTGATGATCTTGCTTGCGGCAAACCTCTGGGAACAGGAGCAACTCAGTTCCTGGTACAAACCCCTGATCATCACCGCTTCGCTGCTGGCACTGGCCATCGATCTGGCAGCCCTGCTTGCCATCACCCAGCGCTTTCTCAACTATGGCATCACCCCGAACAGGCTCGCCGTTCTCTCGGAGAACCTGCTGTTGGGGGCGAATCTCGGCGCTCTTGCACTGACCATGCTCAGGGGAAAGTCTATGGCAAGGATGCAAAGCATCTTTTTCGCCCTGTATGGCTCTTGGTTCCTGGTCGTCGTTGTTCTCTTCCCGCTGATGTTCGGATCAGTCTAGAGCGAACAGATCTCGTCCCAGATACGCTCGTCCACCGGGATGCCCAATTCCAGATTCTCCTGACGCAGGGCGAGCCGTTTCTCACCGGGGAAGCGAATGGGAACCGAAGGATCTTCCCGCTTGGAGTCCTTGATCTGGGCAAGGCTGGCGGCAATCTCTTCCTCTATCTGTTTCCGGTCGGGAAAAGCCGAGATGTCGATGGCGAAGAACACCTGGGAGGCTTCCAGTTCCCCTTCTTCCAGTCCGATGCGGCGTGTGGTCGCCCCTCCGCTGAGGGTTGCTGCGATGAGGTCAAGGGCGAGTGCCAGGCTGGTGCCCTTCCAGAACCCGACCGGCAAGGGCCTCCTGATCTCCATGATCTTCTTGGCATCGGTGGTGAGATTACCCTGCTCATCATAGCCTCCGGGAACCGGCAGCTCCCGCTCTTCCCGGGCGTAAGTCTCAAGTTTTCCGTAGCTGAACAGCGACATAGCCATATCCACCAACACCGGCTCATCCTTGTTCGGGATGGCAAGCACCAGAGGATTGTTTCCCACCGTCGCATTGGTTGCACCCCACGCCGGCATCAAGGGCATGGTGTTGGTCCACAGGATTCCGATGCACCCCGCCTCTGCCGCCATCAGGCCGTAGGTGCCCGGGCGCATCCAGTGGGTGGTGTTTTTCAGGGCAACACAGCCGATGGTGTGCTCCTTGGCCAAGGCAATGGCGCGTTGCATACAGGTATGGGCGTTCAGGTTTCCTACCCCACCCATCCCATCCCAACGCTCCAGCACGCCGAACGAACCAACCTTTTGGGCATGCTTGTCCACCAACATATTCCCGGCATCAATCTTTCGGATCATCCAAGGGAAGCGGTTCAGCCCATGGGTGTATACCCCTTCCAAGCTGGTCTGTGCAATGAGGCGACTGCAAAGAAGGGCATCCTCTTCACTCATGTTCCGACTTTCCAGCACACGCCTGCACATCTGCTGCACCTGATCAAAGGGTATCCGTATCATCATGCTCTCCTTCCCATACGTCTATGGCATCAACATCCCTGAGGTATACGATACATCCTTTGGCCGGCCTTTGGTAGATTCTTCTGACTGCCATCATGTACGTCTCCACCTGGAACCGATGCACCTCGGCATCCCTTGCCCGGTCGGTCTTGAAGTCGATGACCAGGTAGTGATCCCCGCGATCAACCAACAGGTCGATCGATCCCTCAACCACCACCTCCTCACCCTCATGCTGCAAGGTGCTGAAAAATCCGACCTCAGAAGAGACTGCATAGGGCTCGACCTCACGGTGGTACCATTCACTGTGGAAGAAGGCTGAGGCAAGGGCGAGGCCGTCCTCGGCCACAACTGCCTGCTCCCGTTCCCCCAACGCACTTGAGAGTTCTGCCGGCATGAACGTGCGTACATCGTCCAGCGCATGGTTGAGAACCATCTGCTCACACAGCGCATGCACAAACGTCCCGAAGGCGGCACTCAGATCCCCCTCAGGACTCTTGAGCAGCGCATCACTGGGAAACTGGGGAAGATTGGGAGGAAGCGTTTGCTCCTCATGGGCTGCCAATGCAGTGACTGCATAGCGGTTGGGCCGGAGATCGAAGGCGGGCAACGGTGTCTCATACCAGCCTCGGACCGAGTCCAGTCGCTGGAGAAAGGCTTGCTCCGACTCCCCACTCCCCTGATACAGCGAGCCTTCACTGATGGATTCTATCCTTTGGACGGAGAGCAGTCCTTCCTCGTGCTCGGGATTGCTGATGTCCAAGCCCAGGCTGCGTGTCATCAGAAGCATCAGGGTATCGGCCGGCTTTCCTTCCCCAAGGGCGCGGTTGTTCTTGCCGAAGGCACCGCTCACCACCAGGTGGGTTTCCGCACGGGTGAGGGCAACATACAAAAGCCGCTTGAGCTCGGCCAGCTGGAGACGCTGTTCCTCACCCTCGTCAAAGAGGGTGCCTGCATGTCTGGCCGTCTCGGTCTTGGTCGCCGAGATGTGAAACCTCTGGTTGAGATAGTGTGGCAGAGCCACGTCAACACAGGTGCTCAATTTCTCTTTTTGGTTTCTTCCCTTGGAGGAGGCATTCGCCACGATGACGATGGGAAACTCCAAGCCCTTCGACTTGTGGATCGACATGATCTGCACCCCTTCCTCCACCTCGTTGATCACCTCAAGGTCATCAAGCTTCTCATTCTGTGCCAGATTCTGCCGCAGGTAGTCTACAAACTGGCTGACACGGTGCCCGGCCGCTTCCTGTTTCTGGGCAAGCCGGTGAAAGAAGGTGTAGTGCTCACGGTAGGCCTGGTATTCTGGGTGGGCACACAGGCTCAGATAGTAGCCACTCTCATACCAGAGACGGTAGACCAACTGGCTGAGGCTCTCGCTTGCCATTGCCTCAAGCAACGTGCAATAGAAAGCTTGCACCGCCTGCAGTCTCACCAGATCCTCGCTTCCAAGTCCCGGGGGAACGGAGAAAAGCTGGGACTCTTCGAGCACCAGCACAAGACTTGCATCGCTGAGCTTGCAGAAGGGACTGCGAAGCACGGTGGCATACGCATGACGATCCTCCGGGTACAGGGCGAGCTGAAGCATGGCGTAGAAGTCACTGGCAAGGGCCTCAAGCATCAGCGAGCGTGCAGACTGCACCGTATAGGGTATCGACTGGTGACGGAACGCCCGTTCAAAGCTCAGTTGGTTGCTTGTCGAACGCAAAAGCAGGGCGATATCGCTCGCCTTGGGCTTTCTCGGTCCCTCTGAAGAGGGAATGAGAAAGCGCTCCCCGCCCAACATCTCCTTGATCAGAACTGCAACGCGATAGGCTTCCGCATCGCTGTCCTTTGCCTCTTCCTCCTCGTCATCGCGCTCACTCTCCTCATAGGGTTTGATCAGAATGGTGGCGGTGCTTCGAATGCCTTCACTGGCCGCTCTGGTCTTCAGGCTGGAAAAACTTGCCTCATACTCCTCACCATCGTTGGCCATGATGGAGGGAAAGAGGGTGTTGAACCACTCAATCAGGGCAGGCTCGCTGCGGTAGTTGGTGGCAAGTTCAAGCGACTTGCCCCCGATTGCCTTCAGTTCCCCGGCCAAGCGCTTGAACACCCGTACATCGGAACCTCGGAACCGGTAGATGGACTGCTTCTCATCACCGACGAAAAAGAGTTTGTCCTGCTCAAGGTCGCTTGCCTTGGGAACGCCCTCCCCTTCCCGGTCAAGCCGCTCGGCAAGCAAGTAGAGCAACTCCTTCTGCTGCTCGTTGTTGTCCTGGAACTCATCGATCATGATATAGCGGAATTGCTGCTTGAAATACCTGCGCAGTGCCTTGTTCTCCTTGAGGATCTCAACAGCAAGGGAAGAAACATCGGAGAAAGTGAGAATACCGCTCTTGCGTTTCTCCATCTGGTAGGCTGCCACCAGCTCCTTCACAAACGCAATGATGTCCGCAAGCTGCTGCTTTCCGGTAAGCACCGCCAAGGCAAGACAGAGCAGGCGGCGCATCCCAAGATACGAATCATAGGTATCCTTGATATAGAGCAGGTCCTCGCTCTTGCCCGCGCTCTTCCTGCGAAAGCCCATCGGAGAGGCCAGCACGGAGAACACATCCTCATCAGTGGCGGCAGATGCAAGGCCATCCAGCAGCACGGCCGCATCCTCTTTCACCCCCTGCACGGTCTTTGCCGAGTCGGTGAGCGAGCTGTAGCGAAGCAACAGCGTTTGGAATGGCCCCATCAGCTGGTCATAGCGGGCTCTCACCGCCTCAAAGATTCTCTGCTGGGCATCATCGGCCACCTGTTGGGGAAGATAGTAGTGCTGGGTCAGCAGAGGGACCAGAACCGAGTCGACAAGATCTTCAGGGGAATAGAGGGTGCTGATCAGTTTTGCACCCTCCGAACGGTTCGGGTCATCCAGCAGCCGAACAGCGCACTGGCGCGCATTGGCAAGGTTCTGCTCATCATCGATGGCAAAATCCTGGGCAATACCGTAGGAGACCGAGCTGCTGCGGACAATCGAGGAACAGAAACTGTCCAGTGTGGAGATGGGGGCTTGGTCGAACTTGGCAAGCTGGGCGGCGATGCGCGGGTCATCCTTGGCACAGAGCAAAAGCCGATGGATGCGTTGATGCATCTCCCGTGCTGCCTTGCGCGTGAAGGTCAGGGTGAGAATCTCATTGGCGGTCGCCTTCCCCTCCAGAACCAGCCTCAGGAACCGATAGCTGAGCACTGTGGTCTTTCCCGAGCCTGCTCCGGCACTGACGATGCAGTTCTCGTCTGCATACACGGCTGCCTTCTGGTCTGCATCCAAGCGGGTGCCCTGCTGGGCGAGCAATTCCTCAAATCGTGTCATGCTGTTGCAAATCTCCTTCTGCAGAGCGAGCGATACGCACACCCTTCACAGCTCTTCTTGGAAGGAGTTGCCATGAGAAGCCCCTGAGCAACCGCATCCTTGATCCTCTCAAGCCGTTCGGCCAGAGCATCGTCACAGAAGAGGGCTTTCTCATCGTCCTCATGCTCCCAAAGGCTGTAGTACTTGCCTTCCGCAATGCTGTAATACGAAGCATTGGCGGTCTTCCCTCCCATCACCCGCTCGACCAGATGGCGGTAGAGCGGCAACTGATAGGAAGCAAGATCCTCGGTCACCCGTTTTGCCTTTACCGTGGACTTCTTGTAATCGATGACGGCATAGCGTTTCTCATCCTCGTCTCCGAGGCTGATGATCCTGTCAATCCGGCCGTACAACTCGAGCCCATCCTCCTTGAGTGTGAGTGCCTGCTCAAAACCTATCGAGCGGGTATCGGCAAAGAGACGCGCTTCCTCTGCAAGAATTGCCAGAATCTGCTCCCGGTAGGTCGCAACCAGATAACTGCGTAGTGAGGGGGTGGGCCCGTTGAGGGAGTAATGGTCCACCAAGCATTGGTCGAAGTGGAAGAGCAACCGACTCTCGTACTCCTCCTTCTTCCCAGGATCGAAAAACACGATCTCGGAAAAGAAACGCTGGTAGACTTCATGCAACAGCGTGCCGATCTGCCGGTGGTCAACCACCTGCACGTCGTAGTTCTTCTCCTCAATGCCCAAAAGGTGCCGACACTGGAAGGCATAGGGACAGCGGAGAAAGAGATCAAGCTTGGTGGGAGAGAGGGAGAGATACCTCCCATCCTCCTCTTCCTTGTAGAGTCTGCCGACCAACGCTGGTTTCACAGGATGGCGTGCAGTATCGTCACTGCGCAGCGCAAGGGAGGTCGAAAGGGCCTGTGCAAACCACTGTTGCTGGCTTCTGGTCACCCTTACCGAAGCAGTCGGCTTGCCGGCATGCAGCAACAGCTCCTCCTGATAGGGATCCAGCGAGAGGTCCACATTTCCCGCTTGCAAGGCATCATGCTCAAAGAAGTAGGCAGGCGGAAGGGCCTCCCCCTCATAGCTTCTCGTATGGCAGGAGAGGTGCACCGACGCAGGTCCCAGGCAGGCTGTCTTGAGATTGGCAAGCGTCGTGTCGACACCCTGTACCAGAGCCGGATCCACATACTCGGGAAGGAAGGAGAGCGGTGCATCCTGGCAGACCGAGGACTCCTGGTCCAGGCCGAGAATGAAGAGATGCTCGCCTATCAGGGGAGCAACCTGTGGCCAGGCATAGACGGGGATGCCTGTTTCATGCTGCTGCTTCACATAGGTTCTGGTCTCAAGGTAGGAGAGCAAGAGCGAGAAGATGTTGGGGTAGGAATCAAGACCGCAACTCTCCATGGCAGACTTCACTTGCTGCATGGTGTCGAGACAGAAGGAGTAAACTTCCTCGTCAGCACTCCCATGCCACTGTTCTGCCACGAAGTATGTATCCTGGAAGTGGTTGAGCTTGCGCCTGAACTCCTCAATGCCACGTGCAGTGACCAAGGAGGTGATGCTGCGCTTGAAATCCTTGTACCAAGACACCAACTCCCGCTGTCCCAGCATCTCGGTGTACTGGTCACGCAGCTCATACGAACCCTTCACGATGGACTTGTCCACCGCACGAGCGAGGAAGCGGTGCAACGTATCCCGATCGCCAAAGGGTATGCTCGGATCAAGCAACAGGGACTTGAGGCTTTCCAGGCTGAATTGCTGGTCATAGACCTCCTGCAGAAGCGAGAGGAACCTCCCGCTGGGATAGGAAAGCGCTGATTTGCCCTCACGAACCGAGAGGGGGACATCATAGCGGCGGGCCTCCTCTGAGAGAGTACCCAAGAGGGTATCCATGCTGGCGCAACCGATGATGATCGAGTGGGCGCGCACTCCCTGTTCCAGCAGTGCATGGACCGACCGGATGACCGAGCGGATCTCCTGGATGTGATTTGCATGGACGGTAAGCGTAGCTGGATCGGATGGTTCCGGGCTTGGGGAGAGGGTGAGATACGAGGGTCTTCCCAACTGCTCGTAGAGTGTTGTGGCTTCGCTGATGGTATCGCAAAAGAGGATGCAGTACTGTTTCCCCACTTCAGAGGCAGGCAATTCATGCACCGCCTCGTAGCGAGGCTCAAAGAGTTGGTGTGTGGCCAGAAACTGGGCATACCGCTGGTAGAGCAACACCAGATCGTGTGCCAGCTCTGGATCGAGCTCACTGAGAATCTGCTCATCGCAGGCCGCCGAGAGGGACGGAAGCAGGCGGGCAAGGTAGGTTGCGAACCGGGTGTTTGCCTCGGGATATGCAGGGTTGAGCAGACAGGTGAGCGACGCTCCCTCGCCCAGCAGCTGGTGGATGAACAGCCTTCTGATCAGCTCATTGGACGGGCGCAGCGTCTCATGACGGCTGAGAAAATAGGAGCGGAAGGTATCAAAGGAGATGGCCCGTTCCTTGAGGATGGCTCCCTTCTTGCTGTGCAGGGCGTAGTCAAGCAGGTACGAACGCGCTGCGACTTCCGTAGGAAACACACAGACATACCCTTGCTCGAACGCTTGGTGGACATACGAACGCTTTGTGTGGACACTCATGGATTGCAGTATACCATGATTGTGTGTACCATGAGCCTACGTCATGGACAAAGAACACCAAATGGAAGGAAAAATGGAGCAAAGCCGGCATACCTACCAGAGGGAAAGCCTGTCGCTCGCCCTTTCGATGGTCTTGGTCAGTGCCTTCTGGATTCTCTTCGGGCCTGTTGCCGTCCAACTCATCCACCCCATCGGCCTTCCCTATCTGACAGCAAACGCCCCGTTCCTCGCCATGGGCCT
This sequence comes from Spirochaetia bacterium, assembly GCA_009930195.1. GTDB lineage: Bacteria > Spirochaetota > Spirochaetia > Sphaerochaetales > Sphaerochaetaceae > Sphaerochaeta. The sequence goes on from RZYT01000006.1 coordinate 26,615, forward strand.
TGGCATTGTGGTTTCCTTGCGCTTCTTGCTCGCCCGTTCCTTCACCCAGCTTGCAACCGATCACAGCCGCTTCCGATTTCCCCTCTTCGGCAGGGCCTTTCTCGCCTACTTTTTCACCGCAACGCTGTTTCTGCTTTTTTTCTTTCTCTCCGATCCTGACTCAATCGACATCCATCCGGCCCCATTGCGCCAGAAGCTGCTGATGCTGCTTCTGGTCGTGGTGATCACCCCGATGCAGACCAGCTCAGAGGAGGTGCTTTTCCGCATCCTCCCTGTTCGCATAGTCACCGGCAAAACCCTGGGGGTAGGCAAGCTCCACCGTCTCTTTGCCAGCCTGTTCTCAGCCCTGCTCTTCGCCCTCCCGCATCTGGGCAACCGTGAGCTGACACAAGCCCAGAGCCCAGCCATCGTTCTTTGCTATTATGCGCTGTTTGGTTTTCTGGTCACTTCCATGAGCCTGCAAAGCGGCGGTTTTGAGATAGCTCTGGCTGTGCATGCCGCCAACAATCTCTTTGTGGCGCTCATCTGCAACTACCAAGGCTCTTCGCTTCCCAGCCTGCCTCTTTTTGAGAGCACCCGGGCCCTGGGAACTTGGACAGACCTGGCCCAACTGACGGCAGGTCTGGTTGCCGTCTGGCTTGCCTGCAGGTCGGCTTTCAGCTCACCGCAGGCTCCAAAAGACTGAACTGCCAGGAGCAGCAATCAAAGCGGCCGATCGAGCCATAGGGAAGGATGCACATCGGCTCGTTGTGGCCGAAGGCAAGATTGACAGCCACCGGCATATCCGCAAGCCCATGCTCGGCAAGGGTCTTTTTGAGGATGGTGTGGTACTCCTGCTGATGGATTCCCTGATAGGGTTTTGCAAACAGGAGTCCCCTGCTCTCGTCAAAAAAACCTGCACCCACCAGGCGATTGAGCAGCTGCTGGAACCGCTCGGGACTCACCGCCAGCTCACTTGTCTCCAGAAAGAGCAGGCAGTCGGTGAAATCGGGCCAGATTTCGGTACCGATGCACATATCCAGTGTCTCAAGGCAACCTCCCAGCAAAGGGCCTTCCATAACCCCTTCGCCTTGCAGGACCTGTGCTCCCTCATGCACATTCAGCGTTTTCGCTATGCAACGGTTTCCCTGCGTCCACGGCAGGTACTCCCCTGTCCAATGGCTTGGCATGGGAACCAAGCCAACAGGATCTGTTGAGAACAGCAGCTTGTGCACCCACGATTCGGTGTAGGGGTAGACGGCAAGGTTCTCGGCAAACTCAGCAAGCACCGATGGTCCGTAATAGGAGGATATCCCTGCCTTGTACAAAATCAGATGGGTGACGGTGCTGTCGCTGTAGCCAAGGAAGATCTTGGGATTGCGCGAGAGCAGCTCATAGTCGATGTAGGGCAGCATACGGATGCTGTCATCCCCACCGATGCAGCTGAACACCGCCTTGATCTCACTATCTGCAAAGGCTTGGTGCAGGTCCTGGGCACGAAGAAGCGGATGTTCTGCGAGAAAGGCACTCCCGCTGAGGGTGTGCTCCATCTCCACCACCTTCAGGCCGAAGACACCCTCAAGCCGCTTTTTACCTACTTCATACCGCCAAAGAAGCTCAGCATCGCCTGCACCGCCCCAGCTCAGGCTCACGGTGGCAACCGTATCCCCTCGCTCCAAGTGTCTTGGTTTTTCCAGCATACAAGCCCTCCTTAAGAAAAAGGGCCACCGCACTGCGATGGCCCCGAAGATATGAACTGTGTAGTACCAGTCTTACAGAACGCGGAATGCGTCACGACCAGCATACTTTGCGGTATCACCGAGGTAGTCCTCGATCCTCAGCAGCTGATTGTACTTGGAAAGACGGTCGGAGCGGCTCATGCTTCCTGTCTTGATCTCACCAGTCTCAAGGGCGACTACGAGGTCAGCAATGAAGTTGTCCTCGGTCTCACCAGAGCGGTGGGAAACGACGGAGGTGTAACCGTTGCGCTTTGCAAGGTCAATGGCCTCGAAGGTCTCGGTCAGGGTGCCGATCTGGTTGACCTTGATCAGGATGGAGTTGCCAACGCCCTTCTCAAGACCCATCTTCAGTCTCTCGACATTGGTTACGAACAGGTCGTCACCTACGAGCTGGACACGATCACCGATGCGGTCGGTCAGCATCTTCCAACCTTCCCAGTCATCCTCAGCCATGCCGTCCTCGATGCTGATGATCGGGTAGCGGTTGGCCCAGTCTTCCCACAGGTCTACCATCTGGGCGCTGGTCAGCTTCTCCCCGGTGGTCCACTTGAGGGTATAGGTCTTGGTCTTCTCGTCATAAAGCTCGGAGGAAGCGGGGTCAAGGGCGATCATGAAGTCCCCATCACGACCGGTGGTGTAACCAGCCTTCTTGATGGCTTCCATGATGACCTCGAGGGCCTCTTCATTGGACTGCAGGTCAGGAGCAAAACCACCCTCGTCACCGACGGAGGTATTGTACTTCTTTCCCTTCAGGACGGACTTGAGATTGTGGAAAACCTCGGCAGTCCAGCGAAGGCCTTCGCGCAGCGAGGGAGCTCCGATGGGCATCACCATGAATTCCTGGAAGTCAACCTTGTTGTCGCTGTGAGCGCCACCGTTGAGGATGTTTGCCATCGGCACGGGAAGCACGCAAGCATGGTAGGCACCAAGGTACTTGTACAGGGGCAGACCAAGGTAGTCGGCAGCAGCACGAGCCACAGCCATGGAGACACCGAGAATGGCGTTTGCACCAAGCTTGGCCTTGTTCGGGGTACCGTCAAGGGCGATCATGGCGCGGTCAATGGCAACCTGGTCAAGAGCATCCATGCCTTCGAGTTCGGGAGCGATGATGTCGTTGACATTGTCAACAGCCTTCAGGACGCCCTTGCCGAGGTAACGACTCTTGTCTCCATCGCGAAGCTCAACAGCCTCGTGGACACCGGTGGATGCGCCGGAGGGAACCGCTGCACGGCCCATGGAGCCATCTTCAAGAATGACATCTACTTCTACGGTGGGATTACCACGTGAGTCAAGGATCTCCCTGGCTTCGATAAATTCAATAATGCTC
>RZYT01000111.1 GCA_009930195.1 Spirochaetia bacterium
GGGATTATCAGCTGATACGCACGGCGAATGAGTTGGATGTTGCACAAGCAGTGGAAAACGGCCAGAAAGAATCTCTGGTCAAGCGTCTGATCTTCAGCGAGGAGAAACTCGCTGCGGTAACGCTCGGCTTGCAGCAAGTCGCCGAATTGAAAGACCCCATCGGGCATGTATTGGAACGAAGGCTCCTTGATGACGGTCTGCTGCTCGAGAAAGTGAGCTTCCCCATAGGGGTCATCGGCATGATCTTCGAGGCCAGGCCCGATGCCTTGGTGCAGATCGTCTCGCTCTGCCTGAAGAGCGGAAATGGCATCATCCTCAAGGGAGGCAAGGAAGCGCAGCGGACCAATACCGAGTTGGTCGCTTCCATCCAGCGCAGCTGTACCGGTTCGGACTTGGGCGATGCATGGCTCCTGCTTGTGGAAAGCCATGCCGATGTGGAGCTGATGCTGGGGATGGAGAAAGAGATCGATCTGCTCATCCCCCGCGGAACCAACCAGTTCGTGCGTTATGTCATGGATCACACCTCCATTCCGGTGCTTGGGCATGCGGACGGGATTTGTCATCTCTACATCGATGAGCATGCTGACCTTGCGAAGGCCGTTGAGATTGCCTATGACTCGAAAACCCAATACCCCGCAGCGTGCAACGCAGTGGAGACAATCCTTGTGCACCAAGCAGTGGCTTCCTCCTTTCTGCCCAGGCTCGCCCAGCGTCTTGCACAGGGAAACGTGGTGATGCACGGCGATGCACGCACCCAGGAGCTGGTCTCCTGCACTCCCTACCAAGAAGGGGATTGGGGCATGGAGTATCTTGCCCTTGAGCTGAACATCCGTGTCGTGGACAGCCTTGCCCAGGCCATCGACCACATCGAGACCTACGGCTCGCACCATACCGATGCCATCGTCAGCGAGGATGAGATGGCGATCAGGACGTTCTTCCTGCAGGTCGATTCCGCTGACGTGTTCGCCAACTGTTCGACCCGGTTCTCCGATGGCTTCCGTTTCGGCCTTGGAGCCGAGGTGGGCATCAGCACGGCAAAGATCCATGCACGCGGGCCGGTTGGGCTTGAGGGCCTGATGAGCAGCAAATACCTGCTCAAGGGACAGGGGCAGGTCGTGAGCACCTACAGTGGCAAGGAGCCCAAGCAGTTCCTCCACACCGAGCTTGCAAAGGATGGATCCTCTCTTGCCTTCGGGGGCGAACAATGAAGCGTGACCTGACAAACGTACATCGCCTGGTGGTAAAAGTGGGGACCAACCTGCTCTCTGCACATGAGGGAATCGATGAAACGTGCATCGATTCGATCGTTGACCAGATTGCACATCTGCACAGGCAGGGGTATCAGGTCCTTTTGGTCAGTAGTGGTGCCGTCGGCATGGGAGCCAAGGAGTTGCATCACAAGGGGCCGGTCAAGCAGGTCTCGATGCGCCAAGCCTGTGCTTCCATCGGACAACCCTTGCTCATGTCCAGTTATCGTCGCTCCTTCAAGCGTCATGGACTGGTCTGTTCGCAGATCCTGCTCACCAGGAAGGACCTCAACAACCGGCATACCTACGTGAACCTGCGCAATAGCATCTTTACCTTGCTTGAGCTGGGAGTGGTCCCCGTCTTCAATGAGAATGATGTGGTCAGTACTGCGGAAATCGGTTCCGCCTTCGGCGACAATGACAGGATGAGCGCCATGGTTGCCAGCAAGATTGACGCGGATCTTCTGGTCATCCTGACCGATATACCTGGACTGTACACCGCCGATCCCAAGAAGGATGAGTCTGCCCATCTGCTCACCGAAATCGAGAAACTTGATGAAACGGTGCTCTCCTATGCCGGAGGGGCGGGATCCACCCACTCGACCGGCGGCATGAAGACCAAACTGCTGGCAGCCAAGATTGCCTCTGTTGCAGGGTGTGGCACCATCATTGCAAGCGGATATGAGGAAAACGCCCTGACCCGACTTCTCGCAGGGGAAGCCTTGGGAACCTACATCCATCCCTCAACGAGGCTGAGCCAGCGTGAGCGATGGATACTGAACAACTCCCACCTGGGTTCGTTGGAAGTGGATGAGGGGGCCAAACGGGCCCTGCTTGCCAAGAAGAGCCTGCTTCCGAAGGGTGTGGTGCGGGTCAACGGGGTGTTTGGTTCAGGGGATGTGATCCAGATCTGTACCACCGACGGCAAGCCGTTTGCCAAGGCGGTACCGTACTACAACAGCACAGACATCGCCACGGTGGCCGGCCACAGCAGCAAGGATATCGAGGCGTTGCTGGGAAAGGGTGGGAAGGACGTGCTCTTCCGGCCGGAGGACTTGGTGTTGCTCGACGATGTTGAATAACTACCGTATCTACCGTAGAAAACAGGAAATGCTCTCACGCATCACGCATTTGCACAATACGGAGCAACTTGCGGTCGGCATTCTTGATACGGGTACGCTTGCACAACTCAACGAAAGTCTCGAGTGGTATCAGAGCCAGATGAACTTCAGCCTCCATGTGGTCACCCAGGAGGGGAGGTTGGATATCCCCAGCATGCAGGAGCAATACAAGGATGTCACCTTCCTTGTCTTTACGACCCACACGTTCACCGGGGAAAAAATCAATGCAGTCGCCAATGAGTGCAGGACCAACCTCTTTCTCATCGTACGGAGCGATCTGCTGCTGGTGAAGTTTGATGGACCGTTGCTCATGCGCCTGATGGCTGAGGGCGAGCATCCTGCAGCCTACTGTGCAGTCCTGGCAAATGCATACAAGGAGATTGTTCCCTGTCGCCGTTCTCCTCGTTTGGTGGAACGAGAGTTGGACCCTGCCTCTGATTTTCCACGCCTCGGCGACGAAACATTGCAACAGACCCTCTATCCGGTGATGTGTCTCGCCCTCTATGACCGTGCGCTTTTCCAGCGTCTTCGTGGCTTTGATGAACAGATTCACAGCGAGTACTACCAAGCTTTGGACTGGGGAATCCGGACCCACCTTTTGGGGTATAGGAACTGCATCGGGGATGCCCTCTTGATGCAATTCCCTGACCGTGAGAGTGTGATCGAGGACCGCAGCGACGCCGAGGGGTTTGAGCGATGCTATACCAAGGCCTTGGGTGTCCAGAATGTCAACTCCAAGAATATCGCACGCAAGAGCAAGGGGTTCTTCGACAAGGAAGTCTATCAGACCGAAGTCAAGAAACGGATGCTCTGGCTGCAGAAAATGGATTTCACCACACTGTGCGACAGCTGGCCGAAGGAGGAGGCATGAGAAAGATCCTCTGCCTTCTGCTGTTGCTCTCTTCTTCATTGCTCTTTGCCGCTGTCGATCCCTACAGTCTGGAAGTGGGTACGGTCATTCTTGATGCAGGACATGGGGGGCATGACCCCGGTACCAGTTTTGCCTGGGCTTTTGCCGGTGGCACGGTTTACGAGCGGGATCTGACCCTGGACATCACCAAACGGGTGGGAGCCTTGCTTGCCGTTTCGCACCCCGACCTTCAGTTGGTCTATACCCGCAGCGATGACACCTACCTGAGCCTTGCCGAGCGATGCGAAATCGCCTACACGACCGAGCTTCGCAACCAGAGCAGTGCCTTGTTTGTTTCGATTCATGTAAACAGTGCACAAGCACGCGAAGCCTCAGGCTTTGAGATCCTGACAAAGCTGCAGAACAAACGCGTCAAGCTCATGGATGAAACCACACCCCTGACCAATCTTTCCATGCTTGCAGGGTTTTCCTCGGTAAATCTGAACCGGATGCTCAACCAGCGCAATCTGGTTGTGGCATCGGTCTTTGCCGAGACCCTCTCGGAGAATCTCATCACCACCCAAAACCGTGGGGTGAAGGAACGCGACCTGTATGTGCTCAATGCCAGCAGAGTCCCGGCCGTTTTGGTGGAGGTTGGGTTTCTGACCAATGAGGAGGATGCCCGGAATCTGGTCTCGCCGCAATGGCGGCAGCGCGCGGCCCAGGCAATCGCCCTTGCGATCGAACGGTGTTTGCAGGAGGATGTGGATGGAAACCTATGATGTGAAGAAGGAGCTGAAACAGCTGTATCACCTCCCGAAGGAGCCGACTCTGGTTGAGGTCCCTTCGCTTTCCTATCTCATCATCGATGGGGAAGGGGACCCCTCAGACCAAGCGTATACGGAGGCTGTCGAGCTTCTTTTCAGCATGAGCTACACGTTGAAGATGGCTTTCCGCAAGCACTCCTGGTACAAGCCTTTCACCGTTGCCCCGCTTGAGTGCATCTGGGATGCGGTTGAGGTGGAGAATCGGGAAACCTGGCTCTGGTCTGCCATGATCGCCCAACCCGGATGGGTAACCGAGGAGATAGTCTCCCAAGTCAGGGAGCAAGTGGCTTTCAAGAAAGGTCTTTCAACCTCTCTTGTGCGCTTCTCCCCGATCGAGGAGGGTCTCTGCGTAACAATGCTGCACGTCGGTTCCTACCAGGATGAGGATGCCAGCTTTGCCAGGATGGAGCAGTATTGTGCAGAACATCAGCTGAAGCGAAGCAGCACTTCTCATCGGGAGATTTATCTGAGCAACCCAAAGAAGACCGAACCTGATCAGCTGAAGACTGTCCTCCGTTTTGCGGTGTACCCGATAGGTTAGGCCTCTTCCTTGCTCTTCTTGCGCTGGGCCACCAACAAGTCCATCTTCAGTTTCTTGAGTTTTGCTGAGAGGCTGACCTTGTAGATATGCGGGTTGATCTGTCTCAGATAGCTCTTGTGAAATGTCGACAGGCTCTGTTTTGCATACGCCTGGATTTGTGCAAGCGGGGGTTTTTCAGCAACCCGTCTGCCTTCGTGCATCTGCAAGGTGAGCAAACTCTCAAAATGGTCGTACCTGTCGCTTTGCATCTCAAAGAAATCGGCTTCGGCAAAGGGATGGTAGAAGGTGTACTTCTTTCCTTCGACTATCTTCTCATGGTCAAGGGTGATCAAATCAGCCAAGGCGCCTCCCTCAGCATCGTAGAAGCGATAGACTTGCTTGATGCCGGGATTGGTGGTCTTTTCGAAACTGTTGGAGATTTTCATGGTGGGGACAATGGTCCCCTCCTTGCTTTGCTTGGCAGCCAGCTTGTACACCCCGTTGAGGGAGGCTTGCACACCACCGGTGACCAGATGGGTTCCGATGCCCCAGCTGTCGATGGGAACCTCGTCATGCACCAATGTCTGCACGATTTCCTCAGTCAGGTCATTGGAGACAACGATGGAAGCATCCTTGAGTCCTGCATCATCAAGCCGCTTGCGGATGACCCTGGGCAGGTAGGAGAGATCCCCGCTGTCGATGCGCACCCCTATCTTCTTTCCTTTGCGTTGTTGCTCCAGACCGACAATGATGGCATTGTCAATGCCCGAGCCGAGGGTGTCATAGGTGTCGATCAGCAGTACGGTATTGTCTGGATAGAGTGCAGCATAGGCACGGAAAGACGCAAGCTCGCTGTCAAAGCTCATGATCCAGGAGTGGGCCATGGTGCCTGCAACCGGAATGTCAAAGGTTCTTCCTGCAAGGGTATTGCTGGTGACCTGGCACCCCCCGATGAAGGCCGCCCTGCTTGCTGAAAGCGCTCCATCACCGCCTTGGGCTCTCCTGAGCCCGAACTCCATCAACTGGCCGCGATTGCAGGCAAGGGACATGCGGCTTGCCTTGGTTGCGATCAGGCTCTGGAAGTTGAGGGTGTTCAGGAGCAAGCCCTCTATGAGCTGGGCTTCTATGAGATTGGTATGGATGCGGACAAGCGGCTCGCCGGGAAAGACAACCGTGCCTTCCTGCATTGCATACAGGTCCCCACCGAACCGGTAGGTTTCCAGGTAGGTGAGGAAGGGCTTGGTGAACTTTCCCAGGCTTTCCAGATAGGCGATGTCCTCGCTGCTGAACGTAAAGTGCTCAAGCTTGTCGATCAGGTCATTGAGACCGGAAAAGACCACATAGCCCCCCTCAAAAGGGTTTGTCCGATAGAACATATCAAACACCACCTGAGGGTTGTGGTTGTTCGAGAAATACCCCTGCATCATGGTCAGTTCATAGAAATCCGTAGTCAAGGCACTTACGTTCATGCTTGCTTCCTTAGCCTCGAGCCTCGATCCTGGCAAAACCGGTGTACGGTACCAGGGCCGGGGGAATGGTCACAGAACCATCTTCGTTCTGATAGTTCTCCAGAATGGCAACCATTGCACGGCTGAGGGCAATGGCCGTCCCATTGAGCATATGGACGAATTGGGTCTTCCCCTCCTCATCCTTGTAGCGGATGGAGAGTGAGCGGGCCTGGTAGTCGGTGCAGTTGCTGGTGGAGGTCACCTCCCCATACTCACCCTCATCCCCGCGGCCGGGCATCCATGCTTCAATGTCGAACTTGCGGTAGGCTGGTGCTCCGAGATCTCCGGTACAGGTATCCACCACGCGGTATGCCAGGCCAAGGTTGCCGAAGATCTCCTCTTCGATGGCCAAAAGGCTCTCGTGATAGGCGTCCGACTCCTCAGGAAGGCAGTAGATGAACATCTCAAGCTTGGAGAACTGATGGACACGGTACAGGCCCTTTGAGTATTGGCCGGCTCCTCCTGCCTCACGGCGGAAACAGTGGGAGAGTCCTGCCATCCTGATGGGAAGGTCTTCCTTGTTGAGGATCTGGCCAGCGTAGTAGCCGCCGAGGGTAATCTCAGCAGTCCCTACCAGACAGGTGCCGGTTCCCTCGAGGGTGTAGATGTTGCTCTCCTCGCCACGGGGGTTGAAGCCGATGCCAGAGAGGATCTCTTCCTTGGCGATGTCCGGGGTGATGAACGGGGTGAAACCCTTCTTCATGACGATGTCCATCGCATATCGCTCCAGGGCCATCTGCAGGATGACCGCCTCGCGCTTGAGATAGTAGAACTTTGCCCCGGAAACCCTGGTTGCGGTGTCGAAATCGATCAGGTCGAGTTTCTCAGCAAGCTGGACATGGTCCATCGGCTTGAAGGAGAAGGTGGGGACGGTACCGACAAACTTGATGGCCGTGTTGTCCTTGTCTTCCTTGCCGACCGGAGCCTGGGGATGGGCATAATTGGGAATGGTGCGGGCAAGAGCCTGGTACTGTTGCTCCACCTCGTTGAGGGTAGCTTCGCTGGCGGCGATGCTCTCTTTGAGAGCCTTGCCTTCGGCGATGAGGACGGTACGGGTTTCTGTATCGAGCTTGCCCTTCATCTTCTGGGCATTCTCATTGCGCCGGGCCCGCAGATTCTCGACTTCCTGCAGCAATTCGGAGCGCTTTTCCTGCAAATCTATGATCAGATCGATGTCAACGCGCATGTTGCGCACTTCGATGTTCCTGGCAATCTCGTCCCTTCGTTCTTTCAGTTCTTTCAGGTCAATCATTCTGGTTTCTCACCTCTTTGCATCTTTGGCAAGTGCTTCCAACTTGCTCGATTTTTCACTGGCTTTTCGTACTGCTTGCATGACCGTGGCATCGAAGCCGCCTTC
>RZYT01000446.1 GCA_009930195.1 Spirochaetia bacterium
AAGAAGATAAACAACCTCATGGCACGGTTCATCCTGCAGCTGGTGAACATCATCGGCTGGATCTTCCTCATCATAGCCTTCCTGCAGCACCTGGGCTTGGATATGGGACCTGTCCTGGCTGGGTTGGGCATTACCGGGGTCATTCTTGGTTTTGCGTTTCAGGAGACGATCGGAAACCTACTCAGCGGGGTGATGATCGTCATCAACTCACCGTTCAGAATCGGCGACTACATTGATTCAGGTTCTTTCAGCGGTACGGTCACCGATATGGACATGGTCTGTGTGACCCTTTCCACCCCGGACAACAAGAAGATCACCATGTCGAACAAACTGGTCTGGGGAAACCCCATCGTAAACTACTCCAACATTGAGCGCAGGCGTGTTGAACTCTCTGTCAGCGTTGCCTACGGTTCTGACGTGCAGCTTGTCAAGGATACTGTCAGGAAGATTCTCAGCGGGTATGAGGAGATTCTCCCCGAGCCCGTACCGGTGGTGGAAGTAAACAAGCTTTCCGCTTCCTCCGTCGATTTCGTTGTACGGCCCTGGACGAAGCCTGCCGACTACTGGAAGGTATACTGGCGCTTCCAGGGTGAGATCTGCGACCGTCTTGCTGAGGTAGGGTTGACCGTTCCCTTCAACCAGCTTGACCTGCATATCATCGACCAGCCGGCATCTACGTAAGTTGGCTCAGCTCCTTACCCAGGCAGCGGCTTTCCAGCAGGGAGCAGAACTCCTTGGTGTCGGAGAGCAGGAACTTGCCCAAGTAGGATTTTGCCTTCCAAGGCTTCGAGCCGAAGAGCAGGGTGATGATGCTGTCCTTTGTCTCAATCTCTACGGAGATGTTTGCAAGCTTGTTGTTCTCCACGGTCTCATAAGTCTGCTTGCAGGAGACGAATTCATCATAGGAGAAGAGATGGAAGTCATCCTTGAGTGTGATGCCGACCATCTTTTTCTTCGTGTCGAAGGTGAGCAGGATTCCCTCGCTCAGGTCGTTGATATACCCCTGTTTCTCATCAAAGTGCACCTTGTGCTCCTGCATCTTCTCAAAGGCCCTCTGCTCCAGCAAGCGGAGGGTCTGCTGGTAGTTTGCTTGGGCTTGCTTCTTCTTTTTTCTTCCTACGGTGAGGGCGTAGAAGTTCAGGGCGGTGATGCCGACCAGAAGGATAAGCAGGAAATATTGGAAAATCTGTGCTGCAGTCATAGCCGACAATAGCAAGAGGAGGTGAGCTTTGTAAAGGGCTTCGGTTCATGCTACACTGGGGCGGGAGTGCCGCATGATCAAGATTCTGATAGTCATACCGTACCATGAGCTGCAGGAGGCCTTTGAGCAGGTAGTCAACAGTTATGAACTGGATGACATCTCGGTCAGCACCACCCATATCTTCGGCACAGACCCCCAGGTGATCGAGCCGCTGCAGGCAGACATCATCATAGCCCGGGGAATCACCTCCCATGCAATCGCCGAACAGAAGCCTACCGTGCACGTCGTACCGATCGCCATGAGCAGTGCCGAT
>RZYT01000007.1 GCA_009930195.1 Spirochaetia bacterium
TTGGAGAGGTGTCCGAGTGGTCGATGGTGCACGCTTGGAAGGCGTGTGTGCTGAAAGGCACCGGGGGTTCGAATCCCCCCCTCTCCGTTTTGTTCCCAGTCAACAGATTCTGTGCTATGAACGTTCACCCAACCCCGTCAGGACCGGAAGGTAGCAGCGGTAAGTGAATTGTCCATGAGACACAGGCGATTTGTTGGCTGGGTTTTTTTATCGACGCTTGCACGCGTACATTGCACGATCGGCCTGCTGAACCAACTGTTCAAGCCCTACAATCATAGTGTTTTCGCGTGATGCACTGCCGATCGTAACCTCTATTGTAAAAGGAAGGGCGTTTGCCCGAGAGATATCAACCAGGGATTGCTTGAACCGATCGGTAAGGATGTCAACCGTTCCACTTGGAGCGTCGAGGGCAAGCACCAAAAACTCATCGCCACCCCATCGTGCAATGATATCTGTTGAGCGAAAGCTTGCTCGCAGTGTCTTCGCCACAAGACTGAGCACCCTATCCCCTTCCCCATGCCCAAAGGTATCGTTGATGACCTTGAATGAATCAATGTCGACGCTGAGCATCATCACCTCGGTTTCCAGCCGCTGGCTGTGCCGCAGCTCCTGCTCTGCCATCATCTTGAACCCCCTGCGATTGTACAGCCCGGTGAGCTCATCGGTCAGTGCCTGAAACAGAAGTTCTTCCTGAAGGGTCTTGTAGCTGGTGACATCCCGCACCACCAGGAAAGCCCCTTCCTCGGTGATGGTGTTCACTGCTCGTATTTCAATCCATTGCTCGTGGGAATCACAACCGGGCGTTCGCACTTGTACCACGGTTTTTCCGTATTCTGATTGCATCATGCGACCAAGAAACTCTTCTACAGTAGGGCGGTCGTCAGAATGGATATAGGAAAGAAGCGAGGCATTGAGGATCTCCTCAGTGTCTCTGAAACAAAACAATTGCGCAAAGCTCTTGTTGCCATAGAACAAGGAACCTTGGGGATCGGAGAAACAAACTCCGTCCGGAAGGTTTTCGACCAAGGCTTTGCATTTAGCAGCTAAAGAATCTCCTCGCATAGGCTTCACAATCTCTTTTGGATATGAGTATGGCTTCTTGCAAGCACAGCTGGGAAGTACACTGCCTATGATACTAAAACAGGTGGATTTCGAATGCAAGGAAAAGCGAGGTGTTAATAATACATTCTCTTACAAGTATTTATTTCGCAATAAATAGAAGACAAACATCCCAATAGCTCTCCAATCATGAAGTTCCCGATTGTGAATTTTCTCCTTGCATGGGATACTACAGGTGGAGACAGACACAGGGAAATGTACAGAAAAGCCTTCTCTCTGGTTCTCATGTGCTTGGTAGTCATCATCGGCTGCAAGGGCGAGCCGGATGTCTTCACGAACCTTGGCCCGGATGCCATTGAGGATTGGTTCGACTCCTCCCTCCCAGTGGAGACATCACCCTTGGTCTTCACCCACCTTCCTGTCGCCATCGAAGACCTAGGCAAGGTCTATCCCCTGGGCATGGCAGGCTCTCATGTCTTTCCTGCTGATCACATCTATCTTGAGAAATCTGGTGTTGCCTGTGCTGTGTATGCCCCTGCTGGAGGCAAGATTCACTACATAGAAACTCCTGAGGATTCTTCTTCCGCCTACAACGACTACAGCATCCGCATTGCCGTATCAAAGGATGTCAGTTATGTGTTTGGGCATATCATGCTGGAAACGGACCTAGAGCATGAGAACTATCTTCGTGTCGGTGATATGGTGGAAGCCGGAGACCGGCTGGGTACTTTCAATCCAATGAGCAATCTGGACCTGTATGTGCTCGACAGGGGAACAAAGAACTCACTTGCCAATACCAAGTATCCTTTTACTATGCTCTATGCACAGAACCCCTTCTCGTACTTCACCGATGATCTGAGACAGCAGTTGTATGCCAAGCTTCTTCCCCCCAAACCGGCAGGAACGGAAGATGGCAATCTGGGTACGCTTCAGCGGCACTACCCAGCACAGGATGCAGAGCATACCTCACCATATCTTGCACTGATAGAACCCATTCTGGATGATACCGCAACTGAACAGATCTTCCTGGAGCACTATCTCGACCTTCGCAAAGGCTTCTCTCCAATTGGGGGAACCTTTGAGTACGATAGGGAAGACAGCATCCAGGGCAACTGGTTCTCACCGCTTGCAGATACTAAGTGGGGAGAGGGAATCTCCTTCCATTTCGACCTCTGGTATCCCTCCCAGCCAAGGGTGAGGATTGATACTGCGTTTCCCATTGAAGACGGCAAAACCCGGTATGCATTGAATCTCTCCCAAGACGGGTTCATCCCGTTCTCGGAGGTAGGCGTCGGGGAACAGGCAACCTCTGTTGTGTTTGATGAGGATCATTGCAACTGGCATGGCGTTCCGTATGTGGAAACGGACAGCCTGAACAACCACAACCCACTGGGACTTCTCTTGGTGAAGATGGAGAGCGTGGATAGAATCAAGGTGGAGATTTTTGCGTTCAACCCGTTGTTGGCCGCTGAATTCACAAGCAATGCACGCTACTATTACCGCTGAAAAAGCCCTAACGGTACAATCGGATTTTTCCAAGATTGTCTTCCTGCGCTTTACAAAGAAGTTTGATGCTTCTATGCTTGGAAATGGAGGGTTACCCAATGCGGATACTCGATTATCTTTCAGAATCATCCGTACTGTTTCTGGACAGTACCAATAAACAAGAAATACTTTCAGTGATGGCAAATAAGGCTGCTGAACTTGACGCTACCGTGAATGTAAAGAGCTTTACCAAGGCTATCTTGGAACGGGAAACCATCATGAGCACCGGTATCGGATTGCAAGTGGCCATCCCCCATGCAAAGCTCCAAACAATACAGGATTTTTTCGTGGTGGCGGCAATATTGCAAAATGATGCCGAATGGGATGCCTTGGACAAAAAACCTGTTCGTTTGGTATTCATGATAGGGGGTCCTGCAGATAAGCAAGCGGATTATCTGAAGATTCTTTCAAAAATCACCTTGGTCATCAAGAATCCTGCTCGCAGGAAAGAACTGAGACAGGCAAAGGATGCCAATGCAGTGCTTGCTGCATTTGCTGAACTGTAACGTAGTATGGAATTTCACGTATTTCTCTATCTTGCCGCAATTTTCGGCTCTGCCTATGTAATCAAATATATAACCTCAGCAGTCAAAATCCCTGAAGTGACGGGGTATGTACTGCTTGGGGTTTTGTTGGGCAATTCTGTAGTTCATCTGCTTTCCACTCCCATTCTGGAAGCATTGAGCCCTGTCTCTTCCATTGCACTCGGCCTGATTGCCTTTATGATCGGCATTGAGTTGAAGCTGGATGTCATCAAAAGATTGGGCAAAAGCATCCTTGCCATCGTTACATTTGAAAGCCTTGGGGCCTTTGTAGTGGTCTATCTGGGCTTGTTCTACATCTTTAAGGCGGGAGTGAATACTTCCTTGCTCCTCGGAGCCGTTGCCTCGGCAACCGCACCAGCTGCAACCGTCGCCGTCATCAAGCAATACAGGGCGAAAGGCGAATTGACCTCCACCATTCTTGCAGTCGTAGGAATTGACGACGCAGCAGCCTTGATCATCTATGTGTTCATCGAAAGCTTCGTAGGCTCGAACCTGCAAGGCAGCTCCATTCCAATCCCTCTTATGCTCGGATCTGCCCTTCTCTCCATTCTCATGGCCTTGGGAATCGGGGTTGTCTCAGCAATTGCGTATGTCCTGATACTCCGCAAGACACGAAACAACGACTGGATCATGCTGCTCTTGGCAACGTTCCTGTTTGCCCTGCTCGGAGTCTGCGAACTGCTTGAAGTCTCGGAGCTTTTGGCGATCATGGCTTTTGGCATGATGATCGTAAACACGTCCCCGGTCTTGAGCAAAAAAAGCGAGGGGATAGTCTCCAACTTCTCACCCATCTTCCTGGTCGCATTCTTTGTACTGGGTGGAGCACACCTGGACATCAGCTCCATCCGCACGATCGGGCTCCTCGGCCTGCTTTACTTTGCCTTGCGCAGCTTCGGGAAAATGGGGGGAGCCACCTTGGGAGCGTTCATTGGAAGAGCTCCGAAGAAAGTCCGTTCCCTTATCGGTTTTTCTCTCCTGCCGCAGGTAGGAGTTGCTCTTGCTCTCGCCCTTGCCATCAATAAGAAATTTGGTTCCGGTCAGTTCGGTGATGCGGGAATGCAACTCGCATCCACCATCATCAATGTGCTGTTGTTCACAACCATCATCACGGAGATCATCGGCCCATTGCTTACCCGGTATGCCTTGCACAAAGCAGGGGAAACCCATGTGGGAACTGACAATCTATAGGAGGAAGAAGCCATGAATATGCTTGTCATAGTATTATCGGAGTTGGATTATAAAGAGGATGTATTTCTGGCACTCCAGAGCGTTGGGATCTCCAAGGCTTCCGTTTTCGATGCCATGAGTCTGGATCGCAGTCTTGAGAGCGAGTACAGTCTCTTTACGGGATTTCTGAAGAGCAGGGCTGAAAATGAGGGAGAGCAGTTGATTCTGATGGCGCCCATCGAAGGGACCTCAGTTGCGAAAGAGCTTCTGGCCAATCTGGAGGCAGCGGGAATTCCCTTGAGAACAGAGGATATCCTCAATCTGGCTGTCCTGCCGGTACTCTTCTGTTTCGACCAAAAAACCGGGTTGTGCGAACAAAAACTTTAGCAACTTTGGCATTGGAACACCTTCGTGTTCACGTTTTTCTTCTACGATGGGTGCAGATTGCATATCTGCACTTTTTCATCCATGCGTCAGGGCTTGCATCGCCACTCTTCTGCAGCGGTTCTACCCCACAATGCCAAAGTATGGTATACTCGCAAGGTACATTCGTAAGGGAGCATTCATGGCATATGAAGTAACTGCTACCAGGAAACGGCCCCAGGAATTTGACAACCTTGTGGGTCAGGAGTTCGTGGTATCCACCATCAAGCATGCAATCGAAATGGGAAGAATTGCCCATGCCTACTTGTTCAGTGGACCAAGAGGGGTGGGAAAAACCTCCTCCGCCCGTATCCTGGCACGATCACTCAACTGTGAACAAGGACCTACCGCCCACCCCTGTGGGGTCTGCTCAAATTGCCGTGAGATAGCCCAGGGCAACAACGTGGATGTCATTGAGATCGACGGTGCAAGCAATACCAGTGTCAACGATATCCGCCAGATCAAGGATGAGGTGCTTTTCCCTCCCCAAAGCAGCAAGTACAAGATTTACATCATCGACGAGGTGCATATGCTCTCCACCAGTGCGTTCAATGCACTGTTGAAGACCATTGAGGAGCCCCCTGCATACATTGTTTTCATCTTCGCCACCACCGAGCTGCAAAAGGTTCCGGCAACCATCCGAAGCCGATGCCAGCAGTTCCATTTCCAACTCATCGATCTCGACCTGATCAAATCCTGCCTGATGGATGCAGCTGTGGAGAATGGAGTCGAAGCTGATGAGGATGCTCTCTTCTGGATTGCAAAAGAATCGACCGGTTCCATGCGTGATGCCTATACACTCTTTGACCAAGTCGTGTCTTTCTCCCAAGGGCACATCACCATGGAGAAGATTTCCAGCAAGCTTGGCCTGGTAGGCATCGATCAGATTGTCGCACTCGTCACCCAGCTTTTGGAAGGGAAGACTGACCAAGCCCTGCTCTCGGTGCAAAATCTCTTGTTTGCGGGTGTTTCCGTCGAGCAGTGCATCAAGGATTTCACCCTCTTCTTCCGCAGCATGCTGTTCATCAAATCGGGGGTCACCGAAGACGCAATTCTGGGTATCCAGAGCGAACGGATTCCCCTCTCCTTGCGAAGCGCTTATACCACAGAACAGCTGGAAGCAGCTTTGGAGCTCTTCCTCAAACTGTACCGGGAGGTTCGCTACTCACTCAATCCCCGATTCGAACTGGAACTGGCCATCTCCAGGCTTGCAAGCCTTCCTCACCTATCTTCCCCCACCTCATTGGTTCAGAAAATCGCCCAATTGCGTGAGGAACTGGTCAGTGGGGCGGTGAAAGTCCAGGTACGTAAGCTTGAAGTGCAGCCCGACCTGCTTGCCACAACCCCTGTCGTCCAGCCAAAGGCCAAGCAGGAGGCGTCCTCCTCCGTTGCGAGCTTGCCGGCAAAGCAAGCTGAAGTTTCGGCGGAGCCGGTTGCCCAGGAAGAACCAAAACCCAAAAGCAGTCGCCCCTTTACCAAGGCGGACCTTCCCCAACTGGTGAGCAAACTAACCAATGCACCCCTGCTCAGCCAAGTTGCACAGGCCATCAATGAGGTCAAAAGTGAAGGGAATTCCCTCTATCTCACCTTCTCCACCCCTTTCTGCCAGAACAAGGCCAAAGAGAATGAGCAAAGATTCAAGGCTCTTATCCAGGAGATAACCAACTTCTCGGGACCTGTGCACTTCCTTTGTGCAGAAGAAGAGCAAAAAGTCATACCGACTGAAGATGACCCGCTTATCTCCAAGATCGCTTCGGTCTTCCGAGGTGAGATCACAAATCTCTAGAACATACACCTGAAAAGGAACAGCAACCATGGATATGAATCCTTTTGAACTTTTGAAAAACATGAAAGGCATCCAAGAAAACGTGAAGCGGATGCAGGACCTCCTCCCTACCATTACCGCAACGGGAAGTGCCGGTGCAGGCATGGTGGAGGTAACGATCAACGGAAAGTTCATTGTCACTGACGTCCGCATTGAGAAGGATATTGTCGACCCAGAGGATATCCAGACCCTGCAAGTCCTGCTTACCAGTGCCTTCAATGACGCCAGTGCAAAAGTACAGCAGAAAATCCAGAGCGAAGGGCTGCGTATGGCCCCTTCCTTTACGCAGGCCTGACGATGACAGCACTGGAAACCCTTGTCCAAACCCTCTCCCGTCTGCCTGGCATCGGAGTGAAGAGCGCATCCCGCCTTGCCTACCATCTCATCAAGACAGAGAAGAGCTACAACCAAACCCTTGCCCAAGCCATCGCAACCATCCAGGACAAGGTCTTCCCCTGCTCTGAGTGCGGGAGTTTTACGGAAACCGATCCCTGCCCCGTCTGCGGAGATCCCTCACGGGACAGAAGCCAGATCTGTGTGGTGGAACAACCCCAGGATGTGGTCACCCTGCAGGCAAGCGGAGCATACAACGGTCTCTACCATGTCTTGGGGGGAGCCATCAGCCCTTTGGATGGCATTGGGCCGGAACACCTGAGTTTTTCAAAACTGCTCAAGCGTATTGAGAAAGGTTCTTTCAGCGAACTGATCATTGCCACCAATCCCACTGAGGAGGGCGATACCACTGCTCTCTACATCCGCCATATCCTCAAAGATCATCCAGAGCTCTCCATCACCCGCCTTGCAAGCGGATTGCCTATTGGTGGGGATCTGGAGTATGCGGACAGAATCACCCTTGCCCGGTCGATGCGGGGAAGGGTCAGATTCTAGGCACTGTTCTTATTTGATTCCGCGTTCTTTCTTGATGGACTCGTACGCCTGCTGGATTTCCCTGAACTTTGCAGTGGCATGCGCAAGGAACTCCTCACCCATGCCTTTCGCCGCCAGGGTATCCGGATGGAACTCAATGCTGAGTTTCCTGTAGGCACGCTTGATCTCGTCGTCGGTAGCGGACCGGGTCACATTGAGAATGGCGTAGGCCTTGTCGCTTGCGTTGGCGCAACCGCCATAGCGATTGCAGAGCATCTCCACAAAGCTGTCCGGAAGATGGAACACCTGGGCCGCACGCCTGATCATCTCTTCCTCGTTACGGTTTATCTGCCCATCGGCAGCGGCAACTCGGTAGAAGATGTCGATCATGAGCTGGAGAATATTCGGTGCATGACTGAAGTTTTGGTAGAATTGGGCGGCAAATTGGTCGAACGTACCACCACCGGTAAGTGCGGCATCAAACACCCGGAGGGCCGCTTCTTCTTCCCGTAGGCCCAAACGGAGATCGCTTCTGATGAATTCCACCACTTTTTGACGCTCATGTGTAGATACCGAGCCATCAGCAGCTGCTATTCTTGCCAGCATCGAGAACGCACCAACGAAGAAGAGCATCTGCTCCCGATCGAGAGTGGTGTAAGCAGTTCTCTGACTCTGCTGGTACGGTACTTCATCAGCCTTGTCAAACATGTGGCCGAAGGCTATGCCGGCGATCATGCCCAAGGGCCCGCCGAACATGAAGCCTACAGCCCCTCCAAAGAGTTTACCCAACCAAGCCATGGCTTACAGCTTGTCGATAAGCATCGAGCACTTGCCCGAAGGAATGGGAAGAGTCTTCTTCTTGTTCTCTCCGAGTATCTCAATGGTGAAATAATAGAGCTTCTCACTCTCCAGCCTGATTTCCCAACCACGATCGGTCTTGTTGCTGAGAATGGTGATCATATTCCGTTTCAGCGACAGTTGTTCGATGCCCATTGCTTCCAAGGAAGGCATAACCCAATTGACTGTCTTTCGCGGCAGCGAAATATCCAAGCCGATGATGTTTTCGATCATCAGGGTGATGGTAACCAAAGCGGCATAAGGCATGAGACGCCTACGCGGGAACTCCTCGATCTCAGTTGTCTTTGAGTACCCTTCCTTATTGGGCAGGTACGCCTCCCACACATCACCGATGGTTTCGGAATCGGGATGCAGGGTATCGAGCAGGAAGTACATGTGCCTGATTGCACACTCACGGGCAAAAACAAACTGCTGGTACTTCTCCAATCCCTTGATGACCATGAACGTATTCACCGGAAGCACGCCACCACAATGACCATTTCCCCCCTCGCTGAATGCAGGAGAGGAAACAGGGACACCTGGGAACGGATTGTCAGTACCGAACTCTTTCGGATCATGCAGATACTCGATCATATAGGCTGCACGCTCGTCATTGGGAATCTCGGCAAGCATTGTCCAATAGGCACCGATGAACTTGTGATTAAGACGATTCTCCTTGATGTCCAGATCGTAATAGAAGTTGGACTGGGGATCCCACATCATGCTGTTGATCCTGGTCTTCAGGGAGAAGTAGATCCGCTTGTAGCGGAAACTCAGTTCCTTGTCGTTGAGGATGTCACCGATAGCGGACATGTACAGGGCATTGACCGCGAGCTGGGCATTGAAGTCCAGTGGATAGTAGACATGATCACGGGGAGTATTCCCCGTCTGGCAGGCTTCTACAGGGACACTGAACAATCCATTTGGCTTTTGGAATGTTGCCTGGATCCAGGAGAAATACTTCTCAAGGATGGGGACAACGTCCTTCAGTCTTTTCTTGTTGCCAATCTTGTGGTAGAAACCATGCTCCACATAGGCAAAGAGCGGAGGGGAAATACCCTCCGGATTGGCAGCGGTGAATACGGGCTTGCCGTCTTCAATCGAATACTCACCACGAATGGCACCGTTTGCTTCCTGCTTCTGATAGAAATAGTCGAGCAGGGGAAACGGCGAATTATTCTGGTTGCTGTACACCAAAAACAGGGAGGTAAAGCTTGATAAATACTGATTGAAGGTGGTCTGGCCGGGATGAGAAAGATAGGAACCATTGAAGCCATTCGCCTCAGATCCCTGTTTCCACAGTTCGTCAATCCAGACCCAAGACCTATCGTACATATCGACGAAATCCTGGTCATAAAAATGTACGAACGGCACCATATCCTTGATCAAATTGGGAACTCCTTACTTAGCAGGTAAACACTGGAAAAACTACATAAGACGCGCATTTTTAAAGATATACTCTCTTTTAGGAGAAGTCAATCGCATATACAACAAGATACAGAAACAACATAAATATTGCAAAACCAGACCCCAAAATTTTCTTGTTCCCAGTAATCATTTACATATTAGCAAATTATTTCGTAAACGGAAAGACATATTTTTTCACAAACAAGCATATTCCCATCACATTCGCTGCTCTCTCACGACCTCTGGACATGGTTTCCAGAAAACCCTTGTTTTCAACAAAATACCGGGAGTGCAGACGCAAGCAACTGCGTAGTGAAGTCCATGCAACCCAAGGAAATCTCCTCCCCGTCCACATGAATGGGCATCAGATTGTCGCTGCTGGTCATCTTCACATATTTCACCCGTTTTACGCTGAATTGCTTGAGCTTCACTTGCGTCCCCTTGAAAAACGTAAGGGCAATGGGTACCAGCTTGTAGCTTTGCACCGGTGTATTGGCATACACAACATCAAAATATCCATCATCAAAGATTGCATCCGGACCCATGAGAAAAGCCGAGCCCATCCTTCTCCCATTGCAAATGCTCAGTTGCTGGGTCTTCAGGTTGATGACCTCATCGTCCAGAGTAAGCTTGACGGAATAGGGAGCAGGATAGTTGATCAGGATCCTGATGAGAGCCAGCACATAACTGAGGGTACCGGTCACATGCTTGAAGTCACTGGCAAGGAAATTGACCAACGGCTCAAACCCCACACCCTGCCCATTTACGAAGAACCTACCCTCTGGATAGTTGCCCCCGTACGTGACCCCTACATCGATGGTTCTGGTTCTTCCTGCAAGAATGGTGGAACACGCCTTGGTCACATCCTTGGGAATGCCCATTCCCCAGGCAAAGTCATTCCCTCTTCCGATGGGAATGACACCCATGACAGGACACCGGATTCCTTCCTTGGTGACAGCTTTCAGGATGCCGTTGGCAACCTCGTTCACTGTACCATCCCCTCCAGCGGCTATGATCGGATTCCTCCCTGCCATTGCTGCTTCATAGGCTAGGTTCTGCGCCCCTTCCCCTGCCTTGGTATAGGTAAGGATTACCTTGGCTCCCTCAGAAGAGAGCAACGTCTGTATCATCCTCTCCTGCTTCTTCGCCCGTCCTTTGTCCGCATGGGGATTCAGGATGACAAAGAGCTCGTTTTCCTGCATGGTTGACTCCTTTAGCACTCTGACGAAGGCTATTTACACCAAAGGGGCAATCCCCTATCATGGCGATGTGAAAACCTACGCCCCTCGCTCTGCATTTCTTCCTACAACGCAAGAAGATTTGCACAATCGGTCCTGGGACCAAATCGACATTGCCTTCATCAGCGCAGATGCCTACGTTGACCATCCCTCGTTCGGAACAGCCCTTCTGGCCAGACTGCTCGAGCGGGAGGGTTATCGTGTGGGTATTATCGCACAACCTTCTTGGAACTCAACCAAAGATTTTCTCAAAATGGGAAAACCCAGACTCTGTTGCATGATCAGCGGGGGAAATATTGACAGCATGGTCTCCCACTATACGGCCAACCTCAAGATCCGCAGTGAAGATGAGTACAGTCCCGGGGGCAAGGCAGGACTTCGTCCCGACCGCCCGACACTGGTGTACACTGCCTTGGCCAAGCAAGCCTATGGCAGTGATGTACCCATCATCATTGGAGGACTGGAAGCCTCACTTCGCAGGCTCAGCCACTATGACTACTGGTCGGACAAAGTCCGCAAGCCCATTATTCTCGATGCAAAGGCTGACCTCTTGGTCTACGGTATGGGAGAGCGGCAGACTCTTGAAATAGTAAAACGCCTTGATGCAGGACAAAGCATCAAGGAGCTCACCGATATTCCCGGCACCGTCCATGTGATCAGCAGGAAGGACTACGAACAACGCCCTGATACGTTGCAGATCCCGTCCTTTGAGGAGGTCAGTGCACGCGATGCCAAATCAAACACTCCCACCGAGGAGGGAAGAAAGGCCTATGCCCTTGCTTTCCAGCAACAGCTGGGAGAAGAAAACCCAATTCGGGGCAAGCGTGTCGTCCAAGCCTGTATGGATCGTCTGGTTGTGCAGAACAGGCCGGCCCTCCCTCTGGACGAAGAGCAGTTCGATGCCCTCTTCGCACTCCCTTTCACTCTTGATGCACACCCCGACTATGAGAAGGAGGGGGGAGTTCCCGCTCTGAAAGAAGTGCAGTTCTCCCTGACCAGCAACCGCGGATGCTTCGGTTCCTGCTCTTTCTGTGCCATTACCAGCCACCAGGGGAGGATGATCCAAACCCGCAGCAAGGCTTCCTTGCTTGCGGAGGCAAAAAGAATGGTCTCTCATCCTCTCTTCAAAGGATACATCCATGACTTGGGAGGGCCTACCGCAAACTTCCAAGGCCTTGCCTGCGATCGTCAGCTCACGTACGGGCCCTGTCCTGCCAAGGAGTGCCTCTGGCCAAGCCCGTGCTCCAACCTGAAGGACTATCATGCTCGCTATCTTGACCTACTGGAGAGTCTGGAAGCCATCAAAGGGGTGAAGAAGGTCTTCATTCGCAGCGGCATCCGCTACGACTATCTGCTTGAGGTGTGTGATGAGAAAACACGAGAACGCTTCATGAAGCATCTGGTCCGCCACAATGTCAGCGGACAACTCAAGGTTGCCCCCGAGCATGTAAGCCCGGCAGTCCTTGATGCCATGGGAAAACCCAAGGCTGAGTTGTTTGATGCATTTTCCGAGCTCTATCAGGCAGCAACCGAAGAAGCCGGCAAAAAGCAGTACCTCATCCCTTACTTCATTGCCGCGCACCCCGGCAGCACGCTTGAGGATGCCATCACGTTGGCCCTATACCTGCACAAGAGCCGATTTATTCCTGATCAAGTGCAGGAATTTTATCCAACCCCCGGGACAGTCTCAACCTGCATGTATTATACTGGCTTCGATCCAAGGATGGGCAAGCGGTTTGCAGCCATCCATATCCCCAAGGGACGCGAGCGGCATCTGCAGCGTGCCTTGTTGCAGTACCAAAAACCAGAAAACCGCCCCTTGGTTCTTGAGGCCTTGGAAAAAGCAAAGAGAAAGGACTTGGCGAGAGTGTTGCTTGCCAGAAGGTAAACCCGTGACCAAAGACCTTACTGAACGGAAAGATTTCACCAGCAAGATGATTTCCATCGCCTTGCCGGTTGTTTTCCAAAGCCTGCTCAACAACTCCCTCTCCTTTGTGGATACCCTGATGATAGGACAACTCGGGGAGGCTCCCATTGCCGCCGTTGCACTTGCAAACCAGATGTTCTTTCTCATCAGCCTCCTCTTCTTCGGGGTGACAAGCGGCTCAGCAATTTTCCTCTCCCAGTATTGGGGAGCAAAAAATGAGACGAACATCCAACGGGTGCTCGGCCTCTCACTTGCTGTGGCGGGAATAGGAGCCTTGATTTTTGCCCTTGCCTCATTTTTCATTCCCCGGCAGATCATGTACATTTTCACGACCGAAGAGGTTGTGGTCTCTCACGGCGTCTCGTACCTGAAGATCGTCGCAGCAAGCTACATCTTCTCTGCCATCAGCCAGGTGCTCGCCACTGCTTTGCGTGTGGTGGGACATGCAAGGATCCCTTTGCAGGTTGCTCTTGTCTCCCTCACCATGAATGCAGTGGGCAATTACCTGTTGATCTTCGGTATCGGGCCCATTCCTGCAATGGGAGTGGCAGGGGCAGCGTATGCAACTGCAGCCAGCCGCTTGGTTGAAATGGTTGCCCTTCTGGTCATTGTCTACCGCCATCATCCTGTGCTGGCAATCAGGACGAGGGAAGCCTTTCACTGGAACAAGGCGTTCTTGTTGCATATCGTGCCGACCAGCCTTCCGGTCATTCTGAATGAGTTTTTCTGGGCATTGGGCATGACCGCTTACAAGGTGGCCTACAGCAGAATCGGCATTGAGGCAATTGCTGCCATCAATGTAGCCGAGTCCATCGGCAACCTCTTCTTTGTCGCCATGATGGGAGTAAGCAACGCCACCCTCATCATGATCGGGGTTAAGATCGGGGAGAAGCAGATTCCTCTGGCAAAACTGTATGCCAAACGGTTCATCCTCACGGCCTTGCTGGTTGGCATCGCCATGGGTCTCTTCGAAGTCCTTGTAGCGCCGCTTTTCGCACAATTCTTCAACATCAGCGATGAAGTGAGAAGGCTGGCGATCCTCTGTCTCTATGTCCATGCCCTTACCATGCCGTTCAAGAGCATCAACATCGTCATTATCGTCGGTATCCTTCGCAGCGGAGGCGATACCCGCTACTCCATGTTTGCCGAGATGTTCGGTGTCTGGGCGGTTGGTGTTCCTCTGGCTTTCCTTGGAGCTTTGGTTTTCCATCTGGAAATCCATCAGCTCTTCCTGCTGCTTGGATTGGATGAGGTCTCCAAGATGTTCATCGGCCTGTATCGCATCAAGCGGGGAACCTGGGTGAATGACCTGACCAACGTTCATTGACGACAATAGGATATGTACGTATAGTTTAGCCAAAGAGAGGTACCGTATGAGTCTGAGAACAGTACTTACCAATGGAACCGTCGTTACGGGGTATGCAAAACTGAAGAATTGCGCCCTTTACATAGATGAAAAAGGCGAGATCGGGGATATCTTCAACATGCGCAGGCTGGAAGAAAAAGACTTCCCGCCCGACACCATCATGATTGATGTGGGAGGCTCCTACATCATGCCGGGTTTCATAGATTCCCACATCCATGGAATCGGGGGATTTGGCACCGAGGATTGCAAGGCTTCCTCAATTCTGGGAATGAGCGAGCGACTTGCTGACTTCGGTGTCAGCGCCTTTATGCCCACTGTCTACACCGACAAACTGGAGAACATGCTTGCAAGCATCGAGTCCATTGTCGAAGCAATGGGCAACGAGAAGGGTGCCAAGATCATGGGGGTGAATATTGAGGGCCCCTTCATCTCGATGGAACGGGTTGGGGCACAGAATCCTGAGGGTGTTTTGCCGGTTGACCTTGATATCTTCAACCAGCTCATCGATGCCGGTAAGGGCCATGTCATCTGCATGACGGTAGCTCCAGAACTCAAACATATGCGTGAATTGGCTCTCCTTGCCAGAGAACGGAACATCGTTCTGTTGGCTGGCCATACCGATGCAACCTATGAGAACATCATGGAAGGCATGCAGTGCGGCATCTTCCACTCCACCCACTTTTTCAATGCCATGAGCCGTCTGCACCACCGCAACCCGGGAACGGTCGGAGCAATCCTGATCCAACGTGAGATGCAGTGCGAGATCATCTGTGACGGTGTTCACGTGCATCCCGAACTGGTGAAGATGTTGCTTCGGGAGAAACCGCTGGACAACATTGTCATGGTCACCGACTCGCTCAAGCCTACAAAACAGCGTTCAGGATCCTGCCTTGCAAATGGCATCGAGTGCGCCATCGGCGCAGACGGGGCCTTCGTTGCACTCAAGGACCCCGATCTCTTCATCGGTTCGGCACTGACCATGCTGCAAGGATTGCGCAATGTCGTGGAATGGGAGGTACCCATCCAACAAGCCAGCCAGATGTGCGCAACGAACCCTGCACGCATCTACAATTTTTCCAAGCAAGGCATGTTGGTTCCCGGCTATAAGGCTGATGTCGTTGTCCTTGACGAGAACCTTCAGATAAAGGGTCTGTTCATAGAGGGAGATCTCATCAGAGACCGTTTCGCCTGAAAACCATCACACAAGGAGTGTTTTGATGCAAGCAGCTGTGCAAGGCCTGAAGCCTGAGAATCTATGGAACTATTTTTCCGATCTTTCCGATATCCCCCGCGAGTCGGGCAATGAGGAAGGAGTAAGACAATTTCTGCTCGCGTTCGCCAAGGAGCATGCGCTTGAGGCAATCGTAGACGATATCGGCAATGTAATCATCCGCAAGAAAGCCTATCCCGGCTACGAGAACCGCAGCTCGGTTGCCCTGCAAGGACACATGGATATGGTGTGCGTCAAGGTTGAAGGCAGTACCCACGACTTTGCCACCGATCCCATCGAGCTGGTACGTGAGGGGGATTTCCTGAAAGCGAATGGGACCACCCTGGGTGGGGACAATGGCATTGCCATCGCCCTTGCCTTGGATATCCTTGCAGATCCTGCATGCAAACACGGTCCGCTTGAGGCAATCTTCACCGTCAGTGAAGAGACAGGCCTCACTGGGGCTTTCAACATCCAGGAAGAGCATGTGCAGAGCAGGCTGATGATCAACCTCGACAGCGAGGAGGAAGGGGTGCTTTATATCGGGTGTGCAGGGGGAATCGAGGTGGATGCCCAGCTTCCTGTAACCTGGACCAAGCCCGATCCTTCATCGAAAGCCTTCCTGCTCACTGCAAACGGGATGCTCGGCGGCCACAGTGGCGGCGAAATCCACAAGCAGCGTGCAAATGCGATCAAGGTGGCTGCCCGCGCTGTAAGCCAGCTGCCTTCCTTCCAAATCTTCAAGGCAGAAGGGGGAACCAAGCGCAATGTCATCCCCTCCGTCTGCACCATCGGTCTTGTTGTGGAGGAGAAGGATGCAAACACCCTTGCCACCTTGGTTGCACAAACCCAGAAAGAGTTGGGGCTTGAGTATGCACAGAGTGACCCCGACCTCCTGTTGACCCTTACCGAGGTCCCCATGGTAGGGAAAGCTGTAACCAAGGAGCAGAGCAAGGCCTTCTTCACTGCCCTTTATGCTGCCCCCCATGGAGTCGACGCCATGAGCATGACCATCCCCGGCATCGTGGAGACATCCTCCAATCTTGCCATCCTCCGTCTTGAGGAGCAGGGTTTCACAATCATCAGCAGCCACCGTTCATCGGTACTCTCCGCCCGTGACGATATTGCCCATCGCAATGCAGCCATCCTCGGTCTGGCGGGAGCACAGGTCACCTTTACGGGAGCCTATCCTTCCTGGACCCCGAACCCTGCATCTGAGCTGACCGGTTTCTGTGCCAAAGCGTACGAGGAGTACACCCAGAAGAAGCCGAAGATCACAGCCATCCATGCAGGTCTTGAGTGTGGTATCATCAACAGCAGGATCAGTGGTATGGACTCGGTTTCCTTCGGTCCTGACATGTATGACGTCCACTCGGTGAAGGAGAGGCTGTGCATCTCCTCGGTTGAGCGCATCAGCGGGTTTACCCGGCACCTTCTCTCGATCATCGAATGAGAAGGCCGGTCATCGGCATTGCCGGAACCTATGAACAGGCTCCGGCAAGCTCTGCTTTTCCCACCCTCAGAAGGATCTTCACCAACGAGGGCTACACCACTTGTCTCCAAGAGGCAGGCGCTCTGGTCATTCTGCTTTCCCCCACCACTGCAAATCTTGAGCAGCTGATCCAACTCTGTGACGGCGTGCTCTTTGCAGGAGGTGCAGATATCGACCCCCAATACTATCATCAAACGAGAATACCAACCTGTGGACCTTCCGACCTCGATACCGATGCATTTCACCTTGCGCTCTATCACCAGGGGCGACAAGCGCAAAAGCCCATACTGGGTATTTGCCGTGGCATGCAACTGATCAATGTGGCCGAGGGAGGCACCCTTCACCAGGACTACAAGGAGCAGGAGGGATGGGCTGTTCACCACCCCGATCTGGAGCACTGGAACAGGGTCAGCCATCAGGTGACAATAGAGCGAGACAGCGTACTTTTCTCTCTTCTCAAGAAACCAGAGCTAGGAGTAAACAGCCTGCATCATCAGCTGGTACACACTCCTTCCGATGCCCTGAACGTCACAGCCCTTGCTTCAGATGGTTCCATTGAGGCGTTTGAGGCTATCGATGGCCCTTGGTGCGTAGGAGTGCAATGGCATCCGGAGACCCTGGGAGAAGCTATGGCTCCTCTCTTTGAGGCCTTTGTCAGAGAGGCTTCCTTACAGTAATCCTGTCTTGTAGCCGACTATGGTCTGAGCATGGTTTATGTTTTGCCTGAAATAGTTGATATCGTCTTCGGACACCCCAGTAAGATCCACTACGTCCTCTTCGTTCATCCACTGCTCCCCGGGATCATTATAAAAAAAGCTTTGGGCATGAATACCGGTAGCCAGACAATATCCACTGGCAAGCAGCTGTTGTATGATATCTATCTTCGCCGGGTCATCGAGTACAATAAGACCCCCAGAATTCTCCTCAAAGTAACTCCCATCACTTCTTCTGCCCCGGTACAACGCCGCTTCCCGAAAGGCTTCTTCGGTTGGCCAGGGATAGGTATACGGGAGAGTATCATTGACCTCATCATATCCTGTGGTTTTCCAGGTACTCGATCCAATGCGGTTCAGCACGGATTGAAGAGCAGCTATCGAGGCCCCTGGTGCTTGGGACACCAGGTGGTAACTGAAATCCGGGCTCATGATCTTATCCTGATACGCAACTGAGGGATAGCCGGAACCAGTGGTGCTATCTATCCATTCTGCACCGCTGAGATCCCACCCATGCTCACGAGCCTCATTGAAGGTGTGGATGTAGTAGGCGTTCGTGAAGGCTGCACAGCTTCCCTTCTGCCCCTGGTTGCCGATCGGGGGGAAGTAGGGGCTTTGGCTCCAGTCAACTTCCAAGGGAAGAGTACCTGGATAAAAACGGGCACCCACATCTATGGTTCTCATACTCCTCAGCTCAGATTCTGTAGGAGGGACCAACCCCCCAGAGCTTGGGTTGCTCTGGCTTCTGCTTCTGCTTGCAGGAGCCTGTAAGGAAAGAATTGACTGGATTTCCTCTTCTGTAAGAGGTCGCTGGGCTGGAAGCGACTGACTACTGCTTCGGCTTCGGCTCTGCGTACGAAGCAGGGGAAGACTGTCTTGCTCCAAATCCCTGCTTGTGCTGATCAGGAAAGTTCTGTTCTCTCCTGCTGCCACTGTAGGAGAAGAGCCTTCTAGAGGAAAATCAAGGATTTGTGCTGCATCTGCAGGATCAAGCGAATAGTCGTCGTACAACTCCACTGAGAAGGAAAAGAGCGTTGCTGTCTCCGCTCCTAGTCTGTTGTCAATTCTTATGAAGATATCGTTGGTGGCGATATAGGGGGCGAACTCGCTGATATCCATGACCATCTTCGTATCTGGGAAGGAATTGGGACCTCCTGCCAGGACAGGGTCATCATTCGCAATATCTGAAATTGACTGAAGCCGTTTTACCATGAGAGGATGCTCTGGCTCTCCCACCCCAATGCTGATCAGACAGGTCTCACGGTTTGGATGGGATAGGGTGAATGAGGCAAATAGGAATGGCTCGTATACTGTTTCGAAGGTATTGAAAGAGTAGTTGATGCGTAGTTTCAAGGCAACGGCAGCATCAAAGGGAAGGTAGTAGGCTCCATCAGGAATATGCTCCCATGTTTCGCCGACTCCATAGGAGTTCACAATCTTGAAAGCTCCTTCTGAAGTGGTTGTATTGCTTTCTGCAAAAAAAACAGAGTCAACATGCTGCGATGCCGTCCAATTGTTCTGGCTAAGCAACTCTGATTCCTCTGTCCTGAGATGGTACCCTATATACTGAAACCCTTCCAACGTAATGACTTGATACAGTAACTGAGGAACCTTATCCACTGTCTTGATAAGACCCAAAAGCCAAATCACATCGGTCGGCCATGAGCCATCCTGGGAGGCTCCGTAGGTTTGGTTGGGCTCCAGCGTGAAATTGATGGTCTCCATTGAAAGAAAACGCAGATCCTCTTCAGTGATGAAGGGGTCTGAGGATGCATAAAAGTCGATGATGGCCGAACCGGTGAAAGTAGCATTGCCGGCATTGGTTATGGTGGGAATGGCGATGGTTGCGTTTCCATCTGAGAAGTTGGCATCAAAAATCAGCCCGCTGAAATCATCAATTTCATTTTCACCTAGGCGTGCATGCGCAACATAGCAGTTGCCAGCCACCAGATCAGGACCAGATAGGCCTAATACTTCCCCAAGGTAGTAGCTGTCGTCCTGCACCACCTTATGACGGACATGAACCTTATTGCCTACAGAGAGCTCAGGGAGGGATTGGGGAAGTCCTGTGCAAGCTTGCCAGGTGTTCCCGTCGTCTGCGCTGTACTCATACTGGTCCGAGACATGGTAGATCCTTTGTTCGGCCACTGACAGGGTTGGAGAAAAGTGGGGAGTGCCCCGCACGATGTAGTTCCAGCTTTTTCGTTGCATCACCTTATCATTGCTGTCTATTGCAATGGCTTGCACCTGTGTTGTCTTGGTGAGGGTGATGGGAGTTGTGTAGCGAGGACTGTCCAACGTAGGAAGAGACCCGTCAGTTGTGTAATGGATTGCCTTGGAATGGTTGCTTGAAAGGGTGATTGCGATTGGCTGCAGGTAGGTTCCTGCCTGGCGGGAGCTTTCCAGCACGCCGGGCGGGGAATAGAACAGATCACAGGCTATGAAAAGCACTGCACAAAGAAAGGAGAGGATGAG
Source organism: Spirochaetia bacterium (assembly GCA_009930195.1). Taxonomy (GTDB): domain Bacteria; phylum Spirochaetota; class Spirochaetia; order Sphaerochaetales; family Sphaerochaetaceae; genus Sphaerochaeta. The sequence continues at coordinate 20,097 of RZYT01000007.1, forward strand.
TTTGGACGTCCGACCTTTTTGCATGAGACCCCTGGGGTGCACAGGATGTTCACAGCATAGCGGACACAATTAGACAATTCAAGAAAAATGACAGGAAGAGATCCAAGAAAATGGCTGCTGACCGGAGCTTCCGACCAGCAGCCTTGTGTTTGTCAGCCCTTGATTTCCTTGGCCATAGCCTTGGCAAGCTCATAGGCTTTCTTCTTGTCTTCCTCCGTCGGAGCACCTTGGTACTCGATCACACCCTTGCAGTCGAGCTTCATGAGGGTGGAGAACTCATCAAACTGCTTCTGTGCCCCACCTGACCAGCCGAAGGAACCGAAGCGCAGGGTCTTCCTTCCCTGAACATGGCTTCTCTCAAGGATGTCCAGAACATGGTACATCGGGGGGAACATCTTGTACTCATAGGTGGGCATCCCGATCACCAAGCCTTCACTGCGCCAGACTTTCTCCAGCACAAAGGATTCATGGGTCTGGGGAACCTGCAGTACGTGTACAGGAATTCCCTCACTCTCAATCCCGTCAACAATGGAAGAAAGCAATGCTTCCGTATTGCCATACATGCTTGACCATACCACCGCAACTTCTTTCTCACGGGGTCCATTCATATAGGTTGCAAGGGTCCCATACCAGTTGATGATCTTCTCGGGCTCTTTCCTCCAGACCACGCCATGGCTTGGTGCAACCATCCTGATGCCAAGCGGAGCAAGCTTTGCTATGCCGCGCGTGACAAACGAGGAGAAGGAGGAGACGATGTTCGCATAGTAGCGCTCAGTCTCACTGAAAAGCTTGGTCTTCTCTTCCTCGGTCAACTCATCATCGAAGCAGCTCTCATAGCGGCCGAAGGAACCGAAAGCGTCACAGCTGAAGAGGATCTGGTCCTCCTCAAGGTACGTCATCATGGTCTCTGGCCAGTGGATGTTCGGCGTCATCAAAAACTGCAAGGTCTTTCCGCCAAGGTCGAGTTTCTCACCATCGGCCACTGCGCGTACATGCTTCTCAATCTTATAGAAGTGCTTGATCAGGGGGACCGCTTTTGCCGAGCAGAGAATTTCAACTTCCGGGTAGGCAGCAACAATGCGAGCCATCGCACCGGTGTGGTCGGGTTCCATGTGGTTGATCACGATGTAATCCAGTTTTCCCGGTCCCACCGCCAGATCATCGAGTTGCTCATTGACCGCAGCCAGAGCACCATCCCAATCCTTCACCAAGTCGATCAGGGCCCGCTTTTCACTTCCCTTTACCACATAGGAGTTCAACATCACTCCATCGGGGATGGGCCATATACCTTCAAACAGGTCACGGTTGCCGATTTTTGCTGCAACACGAAATACTCCGTCTGCCAATGTATCAGGTTTCATACTGCACTATCTCCTCTCCTTCCAAGATACACAATAATGTGCGCGTTGTGAATCACGGACAAAGCTGACTTTCCTTTTGCAGGGCAAAGACTGATTTCTGGATCTCCTTGTAGGAAGGCATCTGCTCCTTGAGCAATGCATGGAACTGCGCTGAGTGGTTGAAGTGCACAAGATGTGCCATCTCATGCAGTACCAGATAGGAGAATTGCTCGTCGTTGAGGATCTGGGAGCGCAAGGAGAAGCTTAATCTGCCCTTTGCGGAACAACTTCCCCAACGACTTTTTGCATCATGCACTCCATAGGGAGGAATATGCAGCGAAAGACGATTTGCCCAGAAGGGTACCCAGTTGCCAAGTCGCAGCTTGACCTGCTGGCGATAGAGTTCCTTTATCAGGGTACAAACCACCGAGGATTGCGGTTCTTCTCCTGCATAGCCCACCAACAGACGGTTCCCTTCAACAGCTATGGAGTTCTTCTCCGATTTGATCAGATTCAGCACAAGAGGCTCTCCGGCAAACAGGAAGGTTTCCCCTTCCTGATACGTATGCAGCAGCCTGCGTTGGGTCTCGATTGTGGAGATCAATTTTGCCTTGTTGTTGACAATCACCCGTTCAATGGATGCCAAGGAGACTCCATAGGGAGCGCTTACCTTCACCGAGCCATCAGGAAGCACCCGGATGGTGATGTGGCGGCTGTTGCGCCGTCTCTGCAGGACATAGGACAAGGAGTCCACTTTACCCTCTGTTTTCATTCTGCTACAGTATCTCCCATGCAAACAGCCAAATCCATGATCTTGCATCTCCAGCAAGCCGTCCCTTATACACAAGCACCCTTCGATGCTTCCGATGGAGAAAGTGCATACCAGCAGATCGTCTCCTTCCTCGATTCAGCTGAGGTTGGATCTGAAGGATGCCTGGCTCTCTCTTCCACCCTGAGCCTACTCTTTGCCGGTATCCAGAACCCTCCCGGAGAGGAGATGAGAAGCTTGGTCGAACAAGGCCTTGCAATGCCTCCCCATCAGGATCCCTACCAAATTGATCCGGGCACCTATACGTTTCTCCAGCTGGCTGTATCCGAGAACCTCCAAACGATGATTGACCAGATACCGATGCTCTTTGACGGGCCGAACCGAATCTATGTGCGACTGATCAAGGAAAATCCTCTTGCCATTGTCGCACAACTCTGGATTGCCAGCTAGAAAAAGAACGGAATCAGCAGCGGGGCGGCAAGGCTCATGATCACCCCATGGTAGATGGAGCCCACCATGGTTCGTGTCCCGAAGTGGGAGGAGAGCAGCACAAGGGTAACATCCATACTGGTCGCCCCTGCATTGCAGACAGCCGGATAGTAGAACCGTTTTCCCAACCGACCGAAAAGTGGAATGAGAAAGAAGGAAAAGCTCTCCCTCAGCAGGTTGGAAAGAAATGAGATTGAACCCAGCACAGGAAAACCCAGATCACTGATCAAAATTCCTGAAAGGGAGTACCACCCAAAACCACTGAGCATTCCCATCGCCTCCGACACGGTATACGGAGTCAGCAAAGGCGCCAAAAGAGCTCCAAGATAGGTACCGGCAATAGTATAGAGGGGCAGCAGGAAGAGGCTGCGGTCGGCAAAGACCCCTTTGAAACTGATCTTCTTGTGGACCATGCCCATCCCTACGAAAAACAGCAGGGTGTAGAGCAGATAGGTGACCAGCGAGCTGTCAAACCATGAGAAAAGGTTGGTACCCAACCGGAGAGCAAGCCCGACAAGCACAATGCCAACAAGCAGCATCGGTTCCTTGATGATGTCATAGAACCTGCGCAACAGACTCTGTTCCTTACGCTTGGCGATGGCTATTCCTTCTTCCTTGGACGAGGGAGAGAGCAGAAAGGAGAAGATCAGGGAGACAGCAATGGTCCCCACCACTGCCAGAAGGGTCAAAACCAAGGCGGAAAGCCCAATCGTACCGAACTGCGAGCTGATCCCCTCAATCCCCCCGGTGTTCACTCCCATGAAGAACAAAAGCAACCAGACCAGCACCGTTTGTGCATAGGCGGAAACCCTTGTGAAACGATGTATGCCGAGAGTGCGGGCGGCAGCGACGCCAAGCAGCAACGCCAAAGCCAATTTTGCCAGATACCAAAGTGTGTCCATGTGAGCAAAACTCTATCCGAATACTGTACGCCTGTCAAATTCCCTTGTTTCTCTCCCTTACCTTGAGTATAGTTGTCAGCATGATTGATGAAAAACTGAGCGATACGTTCCATCGCCTCACCCTCTCCGACGGCAAACAAATCCTCTTGGTGGGGACGGCCCATGTCTCCAAGGAGAGCGTTGACGAGGTGGCTCTGGCCATTGAGGCTGAGAACCCCGACCATATCTGCCTGGAGCTTGACGACGGCAGGATGAAAAACAAGGAGGATCAATCCTCCTGGTCCAATATGGATGTCAAGAAAGTCCTCAAGGAGAACAAGGGCTTTCTGCTGCTTGCCAACATGGCACTTGCTTCCTTCCAGAAGCGAATGGGAAACCAATCCGGCAGCGCTCCCGGAGAAGAGATTCTCAGCGCAGCCCGACTGGCCAAGGAGAAGGAAATTCCCTACTCCCTCTGCGACCGGGAAATCCAAGTAACTTTCCAACGCGCCTGGAGAAAATCCAATCTTTGGAACAAGGCCAAGTTGATCGCCACCATCATCAGTGCCGTCTTCAGCAATGAGAAAATCAGCGAAGAAGACATGGCGGAACTCAAAAAGGCCGATGTCATGCAAAGCATGATGGATGAGATGGCCAAGGAGCTCCCTTCGGTCAAGGCTGTGCTCATCGATGAGCGTGACCGCTATCTTGCCACCAGCATCTATCTTGCACCCGGTTCGAAGAAACTGGCGGTCATTGGGGCAGGTCATCAGGAAGGCATCATCAGGACAGTCCATGCCATCGAAGAAGGAAAAATCGACACCGACCTCAGCGATATCAGCCAAGCTCCCAAGGCCGGAAACGGGGGCAAGATCCTTGGGTGGTCCATACCGGTTCTTATTGTTGGTTTGCTGGCCTATGGGTTCCTGAATCTCGGACAAGCCGAAGGCATCAAGATGTTCGGGTACTGGCTTGCAACCAACATGACCTTCACTGCACTTGGGGCGATTCTCTCACTTGCCCATCCGCTCAATACCTTGCTCAGCATTTTGTCAGCACCCCTTACAAGCCTCCATCCCGGCATCGGGGTAGGTATGGTCAGCGGGGTCCTGCAGGCCACGTTGCGCAAACCCAAGGTACGCGATTTCGAGAATCTTGGGGATGATGCAACAACCTTCAGGGGCTGGTATCGCAACCGTGTGCTCCACACCCTGTTGGTCTTCCTCTTCACCAGTCTCGGTGCATCCATCGGCAATGTGGTGATTTTCCCCATTCTGTTGAGTATGCTTGGTTGATAATCCTTCCTAACTAACTCACAACAGCCGGCTGCATTGAAGGATGCGGCTGCTTTTTGTACCACTTCCAGAATCGACTGATATTTTCAATTTTTTTATTAGTAAAGAAATACTACTTAATTAGCTTTCCTCACAAATTATACTCAACCCAGCTTGGTACATGTCTCGAGCGCTTCCCTGACCGTAGTGCAAGGATATTGGCTCACGGGGGAGTGGGAAAGGGCCCGGGGCAGAAGAGAACGGGAGAATCCCAACTCCTTGGCTGCCTTCTCCCTCTTTTCGGGAAACCCGACACTGCGGACTTCCCCTGCCAAACTCAGTTCCCCAAAGCTTACCAGACCTTTGGGAAGACTCTTGCCGCTGAGTGCCGACCAGAGTGCGAGCGCAAGGGGAAGTTCGATGGAAACCTCACTGAGTTTCATGCCTCCCGCCACATTGACATAGATGTCCTGATCTCCCAAGCGTACCCCGGCATGACGTTCCAAAATTGCAGCCACACGGGTTACCCTGGCGGTATCGATACGCTCGGAGTAGATGCGGGAGTATCCGTTCTTTGCCACAGTGGTCAGGGCCTGGATCTCAACCAGAAAGGTACGCGATCCTTCGATCACCGCAGTATAGGAAATGCCTGGGGGAAGGGCTGTGCCAGTGCGGTCCGTGATGAAGAATGAGGAGGGGTTTGCCACGGCAGTGAGCCCCTTCTCATGCATGCTGAAGATACCTATCTCATCAACCGAACCGAAGCGGTTCTTTGCAGCACGCACCAAGCGGACTCCACTGGAAACCTGCTCAAAATAGAGGACGGTATCGACCAGATGCTCAATGACTTTCGGGCCTGCCAGCACCCCCTCCTTGGTCACATGACCGATGAGAAACAGTGAGATCCCAAGCTGCTTGCAGATGCCCACCAACAACGTGGAGCAAAAGCGGATCTGGTTCACCGAGCCTGCAGGAGAAGGAAGCTCTTCACTGCTGAGTGTCTGCAGCGAGTCGATCACCACCACATCCGGCTTTGAGGACGTAAGAAGCGACTCAAGAATCTCTGCACGGGTATCACAAAAGATATCAATGGAGGAGAGTTTGAGCCCCAGGCGCTGGGCCCTGAGCTTCACCTGGCTGGGAGACTCTTCGCCTGAGACATAGAGCACTTTCCTGCCAAGCGAGCACTTTTCCAGCACCTGGAGCATGAGTGTGGATTTGCCGATTCCGGGTTCTCCTCCGAGGAGTATGGAGGAGCCACGCATGACCCCTCCTCCGAGAACCCTATCAAGCTCACCGATGCCCGTCTCATAGCGGAAGAGTGGGTCTATCACGACACTCTCCAGCGAAACCGGCTTGGAAAGCGTGCTGATGACAGCATGCTTTCCATCGGGAACACTCTTGACCGCCTCTTCTTCGAAGGTATTCCAGCTACCGCAGTCCGGACAGCGCCCCAACCACTTGGTTTCGCTCCGTCCGCACTGGCTGCACACATAATGAACATCCTTCGATTTCACAGGCTTCTCCTTTTCTGGTAATGTTTTAGAACTTTATCAGCTCCACATCGAAGATCAAGTACGCATTCGGCGGAATTACCCCCGGATACCCCATGGTCCCATAGCCAAGCTCAGGAGGGATGATCAGGGTACGCTGTTCGCCGGCACTCATGGTCATCAGAGCCTCGTTCCAACCCTCGATCACTTCACCGATGGCAAACTGAGCGGGACTCCCCCTGCGGACAGAACTGTCGAACACCCTGCCGTCAAGCAACGATCCGGTATAGTGCACCGTAACCTTCTGCCCATAGGCGGGATTTTTCTTTCCATCCCCTGCTTTTTTCACTACATACCGAAGACCGCTGGGAGTGATGGTTGCATCAGGAAAACGGTTTTTCAGTTCTGCATCAAGCTTCGCCTGTTCCAAACCCTGCTTCTTCTTGTTTCTCTCTTCCACTTCAACTACATACTTTGTAAAGATTTCCCTGGTAACCTCAAACGCATTGGCGCTCTCGCCCTTGCGAAGGATCTCCACGTTCTTGATCTTGTCTCCCTGCGCAATGGAATTTACCACATCCTGCCCTTCCACAACATGACCGAAGACCGAATGCTTTCCATCAAGCCAAGGAGTTGCCACATGGGTGATGAAGAACTGGCTCCCGTTGGTACCGGGGCCGGCATTCGCCATGGAGAGCATCCCAGGACCGGTATGCTTCAGACTCTCATCAAACTCATCGGGGAAAGTGTACCCAGGCCCCCCGGTTCCTGTTCCCTTGGGACAGCCTCCTTGGATCATGAAATTCTCGATGACCCGATGGAAGGTGAGGTTGTCATAGTAACGGGCATGCTTTCCGTTGATGTTCAGGGTTCCCTCAGCCAAACCAACAAAGTTCGCCACGGTCATCGGCGTCTTCTCATGCTCGAGAAGCAGTGTGATGTCCCCTTTTGTAGTATGCAGTACGGCATACAAGCCGTCTGTCAGATTCTGTGCGTCCATGATAACTCCTATTATGTCTTATACTTCGAACAACTCCTGACTTGGTGCCAGCAGTTGGTACAATCGTTCCAATTCTTCGCTGCTTCGGTACGGTATTTCCAGCTTACCCTTCGCCAGCGAGCCTTTCACTTCCACCTGGGATCCCACGACATGGAGGAATTTGTCTTCCACGGCCAGAATATCGGCGGACTTTGCCAAGCCTTTCTTTGCACGCTTCTTCTTTTGGTATGCTACCCGCTTGCCCATATTGAATTGTGCAGCCAATTGTTCCGTTGCTCGTACCGAAAGGTCTTTCTCCAATACAGCTCGGTAGAGTATCTCCCGGTCAGCAGGGTTGACAACGGAGAGAATTGCACGAGCCTGGCCTGCACTGAATTTCCCATGCAACATGTCCTGCTGCATAGCGGAGCTAAGCTGCAAGAGCCTGATACTGTTGCTGATGGTTGATCGGTTCTTCCCCATCCTTTGCGCCAACTCTTCCTGGGTAATACCCGCTTCCTGTATGAGGTAAGCATAGGCTTTGGCTTCCTCAATAGGATTGAGGTTCTCCCTTTGGATGTTTTCAATAAGGGAAACCTCAAGACGTTGCATCTGGGTGAAATCTTTCACCAGGACAGGTATCGAGGGAAGTCCGGCCAGCTTGGAGGCCCGGTACCGTCGTTCTCCAGCAACAATACTGTACTGACCAGGGGCAATCTCTTCTACCAGAATGGGCTGAAGAACCCCTTCCCGCTTGATGGACTGGGCCAGCTCTTCCAGCGACTCCTGATTGAAATCTTTTCGGGGTTGATTGGGGTTAGCACGAATATTCTCGATAGGAACTTGCAAGATCCGTTGTGTCGGATCCTGCTCCTGCTTGGAGGCAGAGAGTCCCAAAGCGGTATCCAAAACCGAATCGAAGGAGTAATCCTGCATCAGGGAACCAATCCCCTTGCCTAATCCATGTTTCTTAGTTGTTTCTTGAGACACGCTCGATTACCTCCTCTGCCAGTGCCTTATATGCTTTTGATCCGCTGCTTGCATTGTCATAAATATTGATGGGCAGCCCATGGGAGGGTGCTTCAGCAATTCGTACATTCCGAGGAATCATAGTCTTGAAAACCAAGGTGTTGAAGAAGGAACTGATGTCTTCCACCACCTCATTCGCCAACTTTGTGCGCTTGCTGTACATGGTAAAGAGAATGCCCAGCACTTCCAGATCTGGATTCAATGACTTCTTCATATTACCGACGGTACGCATCAGCAGATTCAGCCCTTCCATTGCAAAGTATTCGCACTGCATAGGGATAATGACCTGCTTTGCCCAGACCATGGCATTTACCGTAACCAGCCCAAGTGAGGGCGGACAATCCCCAAGGATATAGTCCCAGTCCTCTTCCAACCCTTCCATAGCCCGTTTGAGAAAGAACTCACGCTGGTCCTCACCGACCAGCTCAATGTTCAGACCAGCCATGTTGATGTTGCTGGCAATGGCATACAGGTTTCTTACCGGCGTTTGCTGTATTGCATCTGCAACGTTGCACTGACCGGCAATAACCTCATACAAACCCGGCTTTCTCCCATCGATGGAAGTTGCACTGGTAAGGTTTCCCTGGGAATCAAGGTCGACAAGGAGGACCTTCTTTCCTTTTTGGGCCAGTGCTGACCCAAGGTTTACGACTGAGGTAGTCTTGCCAACTCCGCCTTTTTGGTTCAAAAACAGTATTGTTTGCACACTCATATTCGTCACTATACGGAAATATCGAGGTATTGTCACCACAGAAGGCCAAGTCCTTGACCCTTCTTTCCCTCTATTGTATCTTCAAGATACCCTATGGAGGATAAGTATATGGAAGATAAAGTCAGAAAGGCAATTGAGGATATCAGACCCTCTTTGCAAAATGACGGAGGAGATATTGAGTTTGTCAGCTTGGTCGGCAATGATGTCACGGTGCGTCTCAAAGGTGCATGTGCTGGTTGTCCGATGTCCCAGATGACACTCAAGGGCGGCGTAGAACGCTACCTCCGCAATTTCGTCGATCCGAAGCTTACTGTAGTAAATACCCCTGATTTCTAATTGATTCAGGTTCTTCGAATCCCAAACGTTTCACGTGAAACTTTTCCGTGAAGCGTTTTTTTTCGCCCTTTCACCCACATCAGACAACAGTGCATCCAACACAGTGTTTCACGTGAAACACTGCTGCCTGTCACTACACCCCTCCCCTACCAACATTCTCACACCCCTCCCCTACCAACATTCTCACACCCCTCCCCTACCAACATTCTCACAC
>RZYT01000447.1 GCA_009930195.1 Spirochaetia bacterium
TGTCTCCAAAACGCTCAAGGATGAACCCCTTTTCAGTGGGGTCAGTTTTGGTCTGGAAGAGGGGGATCATGTAGCCCTGATCGGTCGAAACGGACAGGGAAAATCCACGTTCCTCAAACTCCTCAGGGGAGATATTCTCCCTGACAGCGGAACCATTGCCATGAAGGGAGACACCGACCTGGTCATGCTTGAACAGGTGGTGAGCTTTGCCGAAGACGCCACGGTCAGTTCCTATCTCTATGGTGGGGAGGGGAAACGAATCAAGACCTATTTGGAGTACCACCACTGCCTTGAACATGCACACAAGGAAGCTGAGCTCATCCGCCTCTCAGAGGCCATGGAAACAGTTGATGGATGGAATCTCGAGAATGACTACCGTTCGCTGTTGGGCGAACTCGGCCTCTATGATCTCGAAAACCAGCGCATGGACACCCTTTCGGGGGGAATGCAGAAGAAAGTTGCCCTCGCCCGGGTCTTGTGCAGCAAAGCCTCTTTCCTTCTCTTTGATGAGCCGACAAACCATCTCGATATCCAGACCATCGAATGGTTGGAACAGTATCTGAAGAACAGCCGGGCCACCATCATGCTGGTTACCCACGACCGCTATTTCCTTGATGCAGTCTGCTCTGCCATTCTGGAGATGGACAGCGCTTCGGTCTTTCTGCACCCAGGCTCTTTCTCCGCCTATCTTGAGCGAAGAGAGGCACGCCTTGAGCGGCTTCAGAAGGAACAGGACAAGATCCGTACCATCCTGAGAAGGGAACTCGAGTGGTTGAAGCGGGGCCCAAAAGCCCGTACAGGCAAGGACAGCGGGAGGAAGGACCGTATCGAGATCCTGCTTGCAAGCCAGAACCAGGTGGGGGATGAAGCTCAACGCAGTTTCTCCAGCACAAGCCGCAGGTTGGGCAAGAAAATATTGGAAGCAAAGCACCTGAGCAAGAGCTATGAGGGAAACCCAATCATCCAGGACTTCTCCTTTTCCTTTACCAAAGGGATGAAAATCGGGGTGGTCGGTCCGAATGGAAGCGGAAAGTCCACCCTGCTCGACCTCTTGTGCAATCATCTCCAGCCTGACAGCGGGACCTTGGATATCGGAGTGAATACCGTCTTTGCCTACTATGACCAGAGTGGAAGAAACCTGGAAAGCGAACAAACCCTGCTCGCCTATGTAGAGGACATTGCCACCCAGGTGGTGCTGGGTCCGAACCAGATCGTCAGTGCATCCAAGTTCCTGGAACTCTTCGGTTTCCCTGTTTCCATGCATCGCCAGAGCATAGCCACCCTCAGCGGAGGGGAGCGGAGAAGACTCTACCTTACCTCTCGCCTCCTGAGCAACCCAAATTTCCTGCTGTTGGACGAACCTACCAATGATCTCGACCTGCCCACTATGGAGAATCTCGAACAGTATGTCCAGGATTTCTCCGGCTGTGTCCTGATCGTCAGCCATGACCGTGCATTCCTCGATCTTACGTGCGATGAACTGTTCATCCTGGATGTGAACAAACCTGTCC
>RZYT01000448.1 GCA_009930195.1 Spirochaetia bacterium
ATCAACTATGAAACCCCAACTCCAACTGTCAACGCGCGGAATCTGCACATAGCGATGCAGGTGCCAACCCGATACAACGACTGGTTCCCCCGCATGTGCCAATACGGCTTTGTGGAAGGAAAGGACTTTTACTCGAAAGCAAGTAAAAGTATCGGAGGGCGTCCGAGCATGAATCACGAGATCACCATAACGATGGCCAAGGAGCTGTGCATGCTGCAGCGCTCAGCGATAGGCCGCAAGTTCCGCCAATACTTCATTGCCGTAGAGGAAGCATGGAACTCTCCCGAACACATCATGGAACGCGCACTGCAGATTGCACACCAAAGAGCACTCGAGGCGCAGCGACGGATCATGGACCTCACGGAAGAAAATGAAACCCTCGAGATCGCCTTGAATGCCTCGCTGCAGTTCTACACCGTGGCGAAATATAACAAGGTTTTCGGTAAGCACTGGAATCTTGCACAATCGCAGGCCATCGGCAAGCAGCTGTCGGCATTCTGTCGGTCACGAGCGATCGAGATTCGCTCGTGCGAAACGAACGACGAACGCTTCGGTACGGTGAACAGTTATCCGATCACCGCATGGGACGACTTCCTGAAGGAGATATAATGAACGATCAACTCATCAAGGTTGCACTCTGCAACCGAAAGACCGACCGGAAGTACAAGAATCAGGAAATGACCTGGCAAGCGATAAAGGATCGCAACGCCAACCCCATCCGAACCTCGGAGACGGTACAGGAGTACCCTCGGCTCCCACGTGTCCAACGTGATCAGCTGAAGGACCAGGGAGGCTTCGTCGGAGGATGGTTGAAGGAAGGCATCCGAAAGAATGGTCACGTGATTTGCCGGATGGTGGGAACCCTGGATGCAGACCATATCGATGGCGGAGAAGACTTCCCCACCAAGGTGAAGAGTTCCTTGACGGGTATAACCTATTTCCTCTACTCAACACACAGCCATGCTCCTGAGAATCCCCGTTGTCGCATCGTGTTCCCGTTCACCCGTGAAGTAGGCGAGGACGAGTACCCCGCTCTCATGCGCATGGTCGCGAAGCAGATTGGCATAGACTATTTCGATGACTCCACCTACCAGGCCAACCGCATGATGTACTGGGCGAGCTGTCCATCGAACGGGGAATTCTTATTCGAAGCCCAGGATGGGAGTGCGCTTGATCCCGACAAGTACCTTGGCATGTACCACGACTGGAAGGATGCCTCCCAATGGCCGGTCAGTTCCCGTCAGTCCGAGATCATCCAAACCTCGATGCGTAGCCAAAGTGATCCGCTGACGAAAGAAGGAATTGTGGGGGTATTCTGTCGAGCCTACCATCCGATCGACGAAGCAATCGATGCGTTCCTTTCCGGTGTGTATGCTCTCTCCACCCAAGAGGGAAGGTACGACTACATTCCCGCCGACTCAAGTGCCGGAGTGGTGATCTATGATGGCAAATTCGCCTACTCACATCACGCGTCCGATCCTGCATGCAACAAGACTCTCAATGCATTC
>RZYT01000449.1 GCA_009930195.1 Spirochaetia bacterium
TGCAGACAATCGTTACCTTCGCAAACCTCCCGCTCGAAGTGAGCGGAGACTATGTACCCAAGAACCGCGGCGGGGCCTACGAGCCGGCCGAGGATGCGTACATCGACGAAATGACCATCAAGCTCGGTGAGCACGACATCACCGATATCATCACCGACCAGAAGGACATCGATGCAATCATGGACCTGGCAATCAAGGGGATGAAACTATGATCAGAAAAATTCCGTTCACCGACCATGACAACTGGCTAGAGCTGAGGAAGCAAGCACTCGGCGGCAGTGATGCAGCCGCAGTCCTCGGACTGAGCAAATGGTCCTCACCTCTTGCTGTATACGCAGACAAGCTCGGCTTGGTCCCCCCAAGAGAGGACAGCGAGGCGATGCGCCAGGGAAGAGATCTCGAAGAGTACGTTGCCCAACGTTTCACCGAAGCCACTGGGCTTAAGGTTCGCCGTGAGAATCACATCCTCGTCAACGACGCGTACCCCTTCATGCATGCGAATATCGACCGTCGCATCGTAGGCCAAGAAGCAGGACTCGAATGCAAGACTACATCAGTTTACAACAGGACCGACTTCGATGGCGGGGATGTACCACCCGAATACTACTGCCAATGCCAGCACTACATGGCAGTGACCGGCTACCATAAATGGTATCTGGCTGTTCTCATCCTGAACAAGGGCTTCTATGTGTTCTGCATCGAGCGGAACTGGGACGATATCGCATCCCTCATAGCAACCGAGGAAGCCTTCTGGAACGACCACGTGCTGGCACAGGTTCCTCCCGATCCGAATGACAATGATGACGACACCCTCGCCGCACTCTATCCGAAAGACGAGGGAGGCTTTGCACCACTGTACTCCATGAGTGCAACCCTCAAGGCCCTCGTAGCAAAGAAGGAAGCTGCTAAGGCTCTCGATGCTGAAATCTCGGCACTCGAGAACCAGGTCAAACTGGCTCTCGGTGAAGCCTCAGAGGGCAGTGACGACACTTACACAGTCACGTGGAAAACACGCATCAGCAACCGGCTCGACACCAAGGCCCTGAAGGCTGAGATGCCGGAGGTGTATGAGCAGTACGCAAAAGAATCTTCCAGCAGGACCTTCCTGCTGAAGGAAATAAAGAAAGAGAGCAAGGAGAGAATCGCATGAGTACGAACCAAGCGAGAACCGTCAACCAACAAGGCCTCATCACCAAGCAGACGCAGGCCGTCGCCAAGAAGAAGGAGCCTCAAACGCTCAAGGATTTTGTCATCGCCATGCAGGACCAGATCGCCAAGGCACTGCCTTCTGTGATTACTGCAGAGCGTTTCACCCGCATCGCACTGACCGCCCTGTCCAGCAACCCGAAGCTGGCAGAGTGTGACCGCAACAGCTTCCTCGGAGGCTTGATGCAGGCTGCTCAGTTGGGCCTCGAGCCGAACACTCCGCTGGGGCAGGCCTATCTCATCCCCTTCAGAAACAAAAAGAAAGGAATCACCGAATGCCAGTTCCAGATCGGATACAAGG
>RZYT01000450.1 GCA_009930195.1 Spirochaetia bacterium
CTCTGTGCAACACCAAGCTTCAAGGTATGCTCGTACCCGTGATAACTCAAGGCGGTCAAGTGCCCGACATGAACATCAGACCCGAGCACTATCAGCGAGAACCGTCGGTACCAGGTACAACTTCCACAATATCCGAAGGAATCGCAGAATGGCGATCTTAATCAAGGATTTCGGGGAATACGGTACCAGTTAAGAAGTCAACTGAATCCATAAGGCTGATCAGAAATGGTCAGCCTTTAGTTTTGTTTTGATACTTGCCAACTCTCTTAGCATCACCCTACCAATAGCAGTGCCCCGGTTCATTCCGGGGCACTACCACTACTCTACATAAAACGCTGATAGCTCTCAGCCTTGCCTGTCTTGTTTGATGCTTGCATCAAACAATCTCTCGCTCACAGCGCAAGCCTATAAATCTTCTCCACATCATCAGCAGACAACTTCTTGAAATTGCCAAGGTGAGATTTCTCACCCACAAACGCATTCTCTGCCATGAACCTGAGCTTATCATCTGCAATGTTTGCATCAGCCAACGTAGTCGGCATCCCGATTCTCTCGTAGAAAGCCTGCAACCGTTGGATAGCCTCTTCCACGATGCCTTCCTTGTCGCTCAAAGGAAGATCCACATTCCAGACACGCACTGCATACTGCACAAACCTGTCGATATCCACCTTGTGCACATACCGCATCCATGCCGGGAAGAGAATGGCAAGGCCTGCACCATACGCAATGTCGTACAATGCACTCAGCTCATGTTCGATATCATGGGTTGCCCAGTCGCCTACCCTACCTCTATCAAGGAGGTTGTTATGGGCAATGGTGCCTGTCCACATCAGTTCTGCACGATACCGATACTCATCCGGATTCTGCAAAGCCAAAGGAGCATTGGTGATGACGTTGCGCATGCAAGCTTCCAGCAAGCGATCCGAAAGGTCGTTGTGTTCCACTGTGGTGAAATACCGTTCCTGAAGATGTGCCAGAATATCTGAAGCACCGCAAGCAGTCTGGTATGCAGGCAAAGAATAATTCGTCTCAGGATCCATGACAGCAAACTTTGCCACAAGGGTCTCACTGTTGACTGCACGCTTCAAGCCATGCTCAGCATCGGTGATGACCGAACCGGTGGAACTTTCAGAACCTGCAGCAGGAATGGTCAGAACAACACCAAGAGGAAGGGATTCACGTATAGTGTACTCAGCCTTCGCGTAGTAATCATTCCAGACATCCTCAGAGGACGGCAGCTTTGCACCAAAAGCAATCGCCTTGGCAGAATCAATGACGCTTCCGCCTCCAACAGCGAGAATAAAATCAATCTTCTCTTTCTTGCAGAGCGCTATCCCTTCCCTGACCAGGGAAAGATGGGGATTGGGTACCACACCACCAAGATAGACAATATCCAACCCGGCGGCCTTCAGAGAAGCAGTCACGGTGTCATACACACCATTTTTCTTGATCGAACCACCACCGAAATGGAACAATACTTTCTTGCCCCAGGCAGCAGCTTCCTTG
>RZYT01000451.1 GCA_009930195.1 Spirochaetia bacterium
AGGGCGTTGAACATCAAGAGGGTTGCTGAAGAGGCATCAAGCGAAATCAAGAGAAGCGAGGCGTTTGTCTCGTTCAAGTCGGGACGATAGAGAGGGCTACAGAAGATGGAAAATAGGGGGGATAGCGAGATGGGAGTGCTTCGAGAGACAACCGGAAACCAGAGGGGTTCAATGAGCAGATTGCTTGTCATGATCATGTTGCTCTCGCTTTTGTTTCCCCTGGGCCTCCATGCTGAGGCGCGCCATGCCTTGGTGATAGGCAACGGCAACTACGAGGATCTCGGGATGCTGAAGAACCCCGCCAACGATGCAACCGACATGGCAGGAGCTCTCTCCAACCTTGGCTTTGAGGTACAGACGCTCATCGATGCCGATGTAGTCTCGATGGAGGAGGCGATCGTACGCTTCGGCCAAAGACTCTCGGGTTCTGTCGACTCGGTGGGCTTCTTCTTCTATGCAGGGCACGGGGTGCAGCACAACGGCAGCAACTATTTGATACCAGCCGGGGCAAAGATAGCCTCCGAGGTGTTCTTGCGTACCCGCTCGATATCAGCACAGGCCGTTCTGGACACGATGCAGGCTGCGGGCAACCGTCTGAACATCGTGGTGCTCGATGCATGCAGGGACAACCCGTTTAGCTGGGCGAGGTCGGGCCAAAGGGGGTTGAGCGTAGTAGCGAGCCAGCCACCTGGGTCGATCATAGCGTATGCGACCAGTGCCGGCAGTGTTGCAGGGGACGGGGATGGGCGCAACGGCATCTTCACCGCAGAGCTGTTGCGTGTGCTGGATATGCCTAATGTGGATGTATCGGAGCTTTTCCGTCTCACTGGTCAGGCTGTGCAGGAGAGGACTGCAGGCAGGCAGATTCCTGCAATCTACAGCCAGTTCTTCGGAAAGAAGACGCTGCTTGGAAGCCAGGATACAAGCTTCAATCAAAATGGTTCCACTGCTGTCGTGCAACCCAAAGCACCTTTGCAGAGTGCAGCTTTGAAGCAGAAAGCCGAGCTGTTTATCGAGAGCAATCCTTTGGGAGCGGACATCACCATCGACGGAAGAGCGAAGGGCAAGACGCCCTTATTCTTGGACGATGTGATGGCCGGGACCATGCTGGCAGTGGAGGCCAGGCTGGGAACGATGTCCGCCAAAGAGACTTATCGTGTGATTGATGGCTTCAACCAACTGATGCTGACCCTTATACAAGAGAAAGGGAACCTATTCATCCAGAACTGCGAGCCTGATGCCGAGCTGTACATTGACGGCCTAAGGTTCGGGACGGTGGGAAGCGGCCTTGTCAGGGATGTTGATGCAGGAAACCGGACGATTGAGATACGGGGCCCCGGTCGAAAGGCCGTGCATGTGGTACAGATAACTGCAGAATCGACCGCCAGACTTATTGCTGAGTTCGAGGGCAACCCCTACACGGTGAGTTTTGATGCAACAGAGGGACGTTTGACTGGAAGTAGTACCAAGCAGGTGCGCTATCAACAACCGTATGGAGAA
>RZYT01000112.1 GCA_009930195.1 Spirochaetia bacterium
GTCAGAGCCTCGATATTGATTGTCTTGCAGTAGTTCTCCAGCACAATCTCATACCGGCTGTGGATCTCGGTCTCATTGAGCACCCCGAACTTCTCGAAGAGAGCGATGGACTTGCCCGAAATGAAGGCAGGCAAGGCATCAGGGGTGGACTTGTGATTCGAAAGGCCACGTTTCTGGGCTTCCTCAACCCATGCCTGGGCGTAGTTGTTCCCATTGAAGACAATCCTTCGGTGCTTCTGGTAGGTCTCCTTGACCAAGGCCGACAGTGCACACGGGAAATCCTTGGCCTTCTCAAGCTCATCGGCAAAAAGCGAAAGCTTGTCAGCGATGATTGTGTTGAGCACAAAGTTCGGGCCGGATACGGAGAAGGAGGAACCGAGCATCCTGAACTCAAACTTGTTGCCGGTAAAAGCAAAGGGGCTGGTACGGTTGCGGTCGGTGGTGTCCTTGGGGAAGGGAGGCAAGAGATTCACCCCCAGCAGCATCGAGGTGCGCGCCTTCGAGGGGCAATCCACCCCGTCGGCAAGGGCATCGAGGATGCTGGTGAGCTCTTCGCCGAGGAACATCGAAACGATGGCAGGAGGAGCCTCATTTGCTCCAAGACGATGGTCGTTGCCTGCACTTGCAACCGAAACACGCAGAAGATCCTGATACTCATCCACAGCAGCGATGACCGCCACCAGAAAAAGCAGGAACTGGGCGTTGTCCTTCGGGTTGTCACCCGGTTCAAGCAGGTTGATGCCTGTATCGGTGGAGATGGACCAGTTGTTGTGCTTGCCCGACCCGTTCACCCCGGCAAACGGCTTCTCGTGCAAGAGGCAGACAAGACCGTGACGATCTGCAACCTTCTTCATCATCTCCATGGTCAGCTGGTTGTGGTCAACCGCCAGATTGCTGGTGGTGAAAATGGGTGCAAGCTCATGCTGGGAGGGAGCGACCTCGTTGTGCTCGGTCTTTGCCAGGATGCCGAGCTTCCACAGCTCCTCATCGAGCTCGCGCATGAATGCGGAGACCCTTCCCTTCAGGTTGCCGAAGTAGTGGTCCTCCATCTCCTGCCCTTTCGGGGGGCGTGAACCGAGCAGCGTACGACCGGTATGGATGAGGTCCTTGCGCTTCAGATAAAGGGACTTGTCAATGAGAAAGTACTCCTGCTCAGGTCCTACGGTGGTCAGCACACGCCGTACCTCGGTCTTGCCGAAGAGCTTGAGGATCCTCAGCGCTTCGCGGCTGATCACCTCCATGGAACGAAGCAGCGGCGTCTTCTTGTCCAGGACTTCTCCGCTGTAGGAGCAGAAGGCGGTGGGGATGCACAGCGTATTCTCCTTGATGAAGGCATAGCTGGAAGGGTCCCAGGCGGTATAGCCCCTGGCTTCGAAGGTGGCCCTGAGTCCACCGGAGGGGAAGGAGGAGGCATCGGGTTCGCCCTTGATGAGTTCCTTGCCGCTGAACTCCATGACAGCATGTCCATCCTTGGCAGGAGAGATGAAACTCTCGTGCTTCTCTGCAGTGATTCCGGTCATCGGCTGGAACCAGTGGGTGAAATGGGTCACCCCCTTGGAAAGGGCCCACTCTTTCATGGCATGGGCAACTTGGTTGGCGATGGCAAGATTGAGTTCCTTTCCCTCTCTGATGGTCTCCTTGAGCTGCCGATAGGTATCCTTGGCAAGATACTCGCGCATTGCCTCATCATTGAATACTGAGCTACCGAAATACTGATCCACACGTTCTGTCATACTCGCCTCCGCCTCATGGTTTACGTGGGTGTTCGGCACAGAAAGACCAACCTTGGCACCTTGCGGCCGCTGTATCTTTCTGTACCCTCCTACCCAATTCCGCAGTCGATGCTGGGGAAAAAGAGAAAGGCGCTGTAGCCCAAACTGGACTACAGCGCCTTTGCTGATGGCTCGTTGTACACCTACCGAAGGCTTTCTGTCAACTCCCTCCCGCAAAGGATTTGCAGAATGTACGACTTTCACCAAAAACCATACCCTACGATAACCGGCTCTTTCTCTTTATGAAAGAAGAACATGGAAGCAACAGCAACAATACCGTCGGTATAGTTTTTGAATAAATATACGCATCCCTCGTGACAAACTCTCCCTTCTTGGGTATGATGGGCCAAAAGAACGGGAAGGACAAAGGCGTCCACCAAAGAAAGCTTGTTTTGCAAGCTATCCTTGGTGGTCGCCTTTTTTCATTCCCAGGGAGTGTACCCTATGGACGGTTATCACCAACACCAGTATCTGGAAGGAGAGGTCCGCATACCCAGCGGATGCGCCATCAGCGGCATCATCGACCGAAGCGGAAAACGCTTCTCAGGCTCAGATGCCATCACCTCCATCTCCGTCATGCACGACAGGTCCAACGGACTGGGTGGCGGTTTTGCAGGCTACGGGATCTATCCCGAATACGAGGATTTCACCGCCCTGCACATCTTCTATTATGGAAGCGAGGCAAAACGAAAGACCGAGGAGTTCCTTGAAGAGCATTTCGATCTCATCAACCTCTCCAAGATTCCGACCGAAAAACACAGGGCCATCACCGATGAGCCGTTGATCTGGCGCTACTTCGTCATGCCCCTTCCGACCAAACTCGCATCCAGCCAGCTGGATGAGGATGAGTACACCGCCCGTTGCGTCATCCGGATCAACAAGGAGATCGACGGTTCCTATGTCTTCTCCTCCGGCAAGAACATGGGTGTCTTCAAGGCAGTAGGCTATCCGGAGGATGTCGGTGCCTTCTACCGCCTCGATGACTACAAGGGCTACAGCTGGACGGTGCATGGCCGCTATCCCACCAACACTCCGGGATGGTGGGGCGGAGCACACCCGTTCAGCCTCCTCAGTTACTCGGTGGTGCACAACGGGGAGATCTCCAGCTACGACGCCAACCGCCGTTTCATTGAGATGTACGGCTATGCCTGCACCCTGAAGACCGACACCGAAGTCATCACCTATATGATCGACTACCTGCACCGACGCCAAGGACTGACGCTCGAGGAAGTGAGCAGTGTCATCGCCGCTCCCTTCTGGTCGACCATCGAATGCAAGGATGAGGAGGAGAGAAACGCACTCACCTACCTGCGCAACACCTTTGCCAGCATGCTCATCACCGGCCCCTTCTCCATCATCCTCGGCTACAACGGGGGGTTGATGGCGCTCAACGACCGCCTGAAGCTTCGTTCCATGGTGGCTGCAGAGAAGGGAGACAAGGTGTTCATCGCAAGTGAAGAGGCCGCCATCCGCATCATCGAACCGAACCCTGACCGGCTGTGGTACCCCATCGGGGGAAAGCCCGTCATCGCCGAGCTCTACACCACTGGACAAGGAGGGGCACATGGCCATCAACTACCTGTATCCGGACTTTGAGGTCCAACGCAACGAAAGCCGATGCATCACCTGCCGTGTCTGTGAGCGGCAGTGTGCCAACCTGGTGCACCACTACGATGCGGAGACCGGCCGCATGACCAGCGACGAAAGCCTGTGCGTCAACTGCCACCGCTGTGTCTCCCTCTGCCCCACCCGGGCCCTGAAGATTGTGAAAACCGACCATGTCTTCAAGGAGAACGCCAACTGGAGGGGAGAGGTCATCCAGGACATCTACCGCCAGGCAGAGACCGGCGGTGTTCTGCTCGCTTCCATGGGAACCCCCAAGCCCTACCCCGTCTACTGGGACAAGATGCTGATCAACGCAAGCCAGGTGACCAATCCCTCCATCGACCCGCTGCGCGAACCGATGGAGACCACCACCTTCCTGGGCAAGAAGAGCACCACCATCCGACGTGACGAACAGGGAAAGCTCATCACCGATACCACTCCACAGCTGAAACTGGCCATTCCCATCATGTTCAGTGCAATGTCCTACGGCTCGATCTCCTACAACGCACACAAGAGCCTTGCCTTGGCTGCCGAGCAGTTGGGAACCTTCTACAACACCGGCGAAGGCGGACTGCATGAGGACTTCTACCGTCATGGCAAGAATACCATTGTGCAGGTGGCATCCGGACGGTTCGGGGTACACCCAGGCTATCTGAATGCGGGAGCTGCCATCGAGATCAAGATGGGACAGGGGGCGAAACCCGGTATCGGGGGACACCTTCCCGGTTCGAAGATCGGGCAGGACATCTCAAAAACCCGCATGATACCGTTGCACAGCGATGCAATCAGTCCGGCTCCCCACCATGACATCTACTCCATTGAAGATCTCCGGCAGCTGGTCTACGCCCTCAAGGAAGCCACCAACTACACCAAGCCGGTCATCGTCAAGGTTGCTGCGGTGCACAACATCTCCGCCATCGCCAGTGGCATCGCCCGCAGTGGTGCGGACATCATCGCCATAGACGGTTTCCGCGGAGGCACGGGTGCAGCTCCCGCCCGCATCCGGGACAATGTGGGCATCCCCATCGAACTGGCCCTCGCCAGTGTCGATGAGCGGCTGCGCGCAGAAGGGATCCGCAACCAGGTCAGCCTGGTCGTGGGAGGCTCGATCCGCAGCAGTGCCGATGTCATCAAGGCCATCGCCTTGGGAGCAGATGCCATCTACATCGCAACCAGCGCCCTGATAGCCCTTGGTTGCCATCTCTGCCGCACCTGTCACAGCGGCAAGTGCAACTGGGGCATTGCAACCCAGAATCCTGAGCTCGTCAAACGCCTCAATCCCGAGATCGGCAGCGAGCATCTGGTGAACCTGCTGACAGCATGGAATCACGAGATCAAGGAGATGATGGGAGGCATGGGCATCAACTCCATCGAGGCGTTGAAGGGAAACCGCCTGATGCTCAGGGGCATCGGGTTGTGCGATGCGGAGCTCAAGATCCTGGGCATCAGCCATGCCGGGGCATAGGAGGCAACCATGAAACGAGTCTATGTGAATGAAACGTGGTGCCTCGGGTGCCACCTGTGTGAGTACTACTGTGCCTACGCAAACTCCGGCCTGACCGATATGGTCAAGGCACTGAAGGACAAGGTGATCAGGCCGCGCCTTACCATCGAGCAGGAGGGCACCATCAGCTTTGCCGTCAGCTGCAGGCACTGCACCGAGCCGCTGTGCATGAAAAGCTGCATCGCAGGGGCCATCTCCTGCAAGGACGGCCTGATCGTCATTGACCAGAGCAAGTGCGTGAACTGCTACTCCTGCATCATGGCCTGCCCGTATGGCGCCCTCATGCCTAGCGAGGAGCAGGTGATGCAGAAGTGCGAACTGTGTGCAACCAACTCCCACGGCCAACCGGTCTGTGTACAAGGCTGTCCCAACAAGGCCATCGTCTATGAGGAGCGTTAGGATGCACTACCTTATCATCGGCAACTCCATTGCAGCGGCTGCAGTCATCGAAGGGATCCGAAGCCAGGATCCGGAAGGGGCGATCACCGTCGTCGGGGAGGAGAGGCAGGCCTGCTATGCCCGCCCACTCATCTCCTACTTGCTGCAAGGCAAGACGGACGAAGAGAAGATGCGCTATCGCGACCAAGCGTTCTTTGACAAACACAAGGTCACCGTCCTTTGCGAAACACGTGCCAGTCACCTGGATGCAGGGACAAAGACCGTTGCCTTGGATGACGGGACCACCCTCACCTACGACAAGCTGGTGCTTGCCACCGGCTCCTCCCCGTTCATTCCTCCCATGGAGGGGCTTGGGCAGGTGAAGCATCGTTTCACCTTTCTCACCCTGGATGATGCCCTTGCACTGCAACAGGTGGTAAAAGGTGATAGCCGTGTCCTGATCCTTGGCGCCGGCCTCATCGGACTGAAATGTGCAGAGGGCCTTTTCGGACAAGTCCGCTCCATCACCGTGGTCGATCTTGCCCCACGGATCCTTGCAAGCATCCTCGATGAGAAAGGATCGGCCCAGGTACAGGAGCATTTGCAGCAGAAAGGCCTCACCTTCCATCTTTCTGACCGGGTGAAGGAGTTCACCGCCAACGAGGCCCTCCTGGAGAGCGGAACCATCGTCGGCTTTGACATGCTGGTTGTTGCCGTAGGGGTGAAGCCGAATACCAGCTTGGCAAAAGAGGCGGGCCTTGCGGTCAACCGGGGCATCGTGGTCGACACCTCCATGAGAACCTCGGGCAAGGACATCTGGGCAGCCGGCGACTGTGCGGAGGCTGAGGAGCTGGTAAGCGGTCAGCACAAGGTATTGCCGCTTTTGTGCAATGCCTACCTGCAGGGAGAGACTGCCGGCAAGGATATGGCAGGACTGACAGAGCCATTCAACCAAGCAATTGCCATGAATGCAATCTCCTTTTTCGGTCTGCATGTCATCACTGCCGGCCTCTACGAGGGAGAGGAGAAGCTGTTTGCGGAAGAGGGGTCGTACAAGCGACTCTTTGTCAGGGACAATCATCTCATCGGCTATATCCTCATTGGGAAGGCTGTTGAGCGGGCTGGGATCTATACTGCCCTGATCAGGAACCAGACAGCTCTGGATACCATCGATTTCGATCTCATCAGTCGACAACCGGCCCTGATGGCCTTTGCCAAGTCGGTACGACAGCAGCAGCTGGGAGGAAGCGTATGAAGCATATCGTAGTGAAGAGTCGCGACTACCAAGAGGTGAATCAGGAGATTCGCTCCACAAAGGACAAGAACATTGTGCTCTCGGAAGTCTTTGGCCAGCGGTATCTGGGCTCCTCCCTCAAGGACCGGGAGCTCACCATCGAGGGAACAGCAGGCAATGCCTTGGGCTGCTTCCTTGACGGGGGCATCATCACCGTCCATGGCAATGCCCAGGACGCCACCGGTGATACGATGAACGACGGAAAGATTGTCATCCACGGGAGTTGCGGCGACGGGACCGGACTTGCCATGCGCGGGGGGGCCATCTACATCCGTGACAGCTCAGGGTACCGCTCGGGCATCCATATGAAGGCCTATGAGGACAAGCAACCCCTTCTGATCATCGGCGAGCGGGCGGGAAGTTTCTTGGGTGAGTACCAAGCCGGCGGCACGATCATCGTGCTGGGACGCAACCAAGCAGGCAAATCCCCTGTCGGGTATTTCTGTGGAACGGGTATGCATGGTGGTACAATCTATCTTCGCTGTGATACACTTCCGGTGAGCTTGCCGCCCCAAGTAGCAGTCAGGGATGCCGATGAGGCGGATATGCAGGTTTTGGGTGGTCTTCTCGAGGAGTATTGCTCGTTGTTTGCCTTTGACAAGACGGAGTTGCTCGCTTCACATTTCTTTGTGCTCCAACCCAACTCCGCAACACCTTATAAGATGCTATATACCCATGTTTGAGAGAGGGAGGAACAGGATGACCAATACCCAGGTTGAGGTGATGCAGTTCATCAAGGAGCAGGATGTACGCTTTGTCCGTCTCGTCTTCTG
>RZYT01000452.1 GCA_009930195.1 Spirochaetia bacterium
AGGGAGACGGGGATGCTAGCCATATAGTTCTTGATGATGATCAGGTTGAAGGTGGAAATCGCCACCGGGAAGATGATCGCCCCCATGCTGTTGATCAGGCCCAAGGAGCGCACCACGATATAGAAGGGCATGATACCGGCATCGAACACCATGGTGAAGACGATCGCCTTCATGATGACGGACCTGCCCACCAGATGCTTCTGTGCCAGGGCAAAGCCCATGGGGACGGTGATGAGCATGGAGAACGCCGTTCCCAGGAAGGCGACGAAGAGTGAGTTCTTGAACGCACCCATATACCCGCTGTTGAGCACCCTCCAGTAGTTCTGCAGGGTGAACGAGCGCGGCATGAGCAAATAGTCGGTTCCCATCACATCGATGTCCTTCGCCACCGACGTGATCAGTACATTCCAGATGGGGATGATGAAAATCAGGCAGATGAAACCGAGCAGAAGCGCATTGAGAATATGAAACAGCTTGCGTGATCTGCTTTCGCGAATGGTAGTGGTCATGAATTCCTCCTAGAGAATCGGTTCGTCGAGGAACCGGGCGCTGATCTTGTTGGTGGTGAGCACCAACGTCAGGCTGACGATCGAGGTGAACATACCCACGGCAATGGAGTATCCCAGATCCCCTGCAAGCACCCCTTCGCGGAACACATAGGTCTGCAGCACATCCGCCACATCGTAGACCGCTGCATTGTACATGACCAACACCTGCTCGAAGATCAGCAGCACATGGCTGAGGTTGAGCAGCAGCATCGTCACGATGGTGCTGCGGATACCAGGCAGCGTCACATGCCACAGTTGGCCCCAGTGGCCCGCACCATCGATGGTGGCAGCCTCGTAGAGCTCAGGCTGGACGGTCGTAAGACTGGCCACATAGATGACAGCCCCATAGCCCATCTGCCTCCAGATGTAGGAGCTGACCAACACCGGGCGGAAAAACTTTGCACTGGCCATGAAGTAGACGCTCTCACCCCCAAGCTTGGTGATGATGTTGTTCACCAGGCCCGAAGAAGGGGAAAGCAAGTTCACAAAGATGCTTCCCACCACAACCCAGCTGAAGAAGTAGGGGATGTAGATCAGGAACTGGATGAAACGCTTTGCCTTCAGGCTCTTCAGCTCATTGATCAGCAAGGCCACGATGAGAGGGGCCGGGAAGTAGAAGACGATGTTCGCCATGCTGATCACCAGCGTATTGCGAAACGCATTCCAGAAAATGGTCGAGCTGAGCAGGCGGGAGAAGTTCTCCAAGCCTACGAACGACACCTTGGAACGGAAGCCGTAGTCGGTGAACCCGAGGGAGAGCCCCAGAAGGGGAAGATACTTGAACAGAAGGTACCAGAGAAGGCCGGGGACGAGCATCAGAAGCAGGAACTTCTGTGCCTTCATCCTTGCCCAAAGCGGTGGTTTCGTCCTGATTACCGTACGTTTGTCTGCCATCGCATGACTCCTAACGAATGAAAGTTGTGTGTGAGACCGGCGCAGCGCCGAGC